>JAGRAG010000481.1 GCA_020435025.1 Bdellovibrionales bacterium
CAAGTGTCCGCACCGCAGCTGCGGAACTGCGCGTGAAGGAGTCTGTTGGCTATTTTCCTGAATAACAAGTCTTGGCTTAACGGAATGACATCTTCTCTCTTAAATCATAGACAATTCCTCTTCCCTTTTATTAAACTAAACGTCATGAAATACCTTCTTTTGGCACTGATTCTTTGCGGCTCCTTTGTAACTTTACCAACTCATGCGTCAGATAACGCGAGTCGAGAGGTCTTTTCTAAGGGAATCGGTGCCTTCCAAAAAAAGGAATTTTCTGAGGCCAGTAAACTATTTGCTGAGGTCCTGCGCGAGGAACCTAATAATCCCTCAGCACTGTATAATTGGGGGTTGAGCCTTTACCAAGAAGGAAAGGTTGGACAGGCTTTAGCTGCGTGGCGTCGTTCTCAGGCACTGTCTCCTTTTTCTGGCGAAACACGAAAAGCTTTAAAATTTGCCAAGGAACATGTCTCAACCGCTGGTTTTGGGGATCCCGACAGCGAGTGGGAAACTTTTCGTTCCTGGCTCTTGGTCCCGGTTTCCTTTTCTCTCTATGCCACTTTGACTCTTGTTTTTCTTTTAATTGGTGGGGTTCCTACTTTAAAGTATTTTGCTGCGAGAAAATTTGCTTTGCTAGAAGATCAGCCCTTACCGAAAACCCCACTAAAAGGATTTTTTTCTCTCTTCCTTTTTTCCCTCTTCGTCATTCTTGCCATAAGTAAAGCCTATGACTTATCCGTGGATCGAGCCACAGTGGTCACTGAAAAGGTGGCCGTCTATACGGCACCCTCAAGTGACGACAATCAAGTTTTTGAACTTTTAGAAGGAATGGAGGTCTTTCCTTTGCGTACCGAAGGAGAATGGGTGCAAATCTCTTCTTTGGGTGGGCTTTCAGGTTGGATTCAAAAAGGTCATCTTTATTATACATCGGGCAGGCAACTATGGTGAAACTTCTCTGGGAAAATATTTTTAAATCCGATCAAGACGAATCCGGCCCAACTGCGGCTTTAAGGAGTTGTCCTATTTTTAGTGCTCTCACGCACCGAGAGCTGAAGTTTGTTTCCAAAGTGATTCATGCTCGTACCTATCGCCCGGGAGAAGCCATATTTACTCAAAATGAAGTCGGCTTAGGTATGTATATGCTCGTAAAAGGGACGATAAATATCTCTATTGAAGAGTTCAAAGAAGACGAGCCGCCAAAGCTCGTATTCATAACACGACTCGATCCCGGAGATTTTTTCGGTGAGATTTCCTTGGTCGAAAACAACGGTCGAAGAACCGCCACGGCCATCGCCGCCGACGAAGTTCTCGTCTACGGTTTTTTTAAACCAGACTTAAACGACATTGCCGAGCGCAACCCCTTAATTGGCTATAAAATTGTCTCTAAATTGTCTGAAGTTCTGGGTCGTCGGCTCCAAGAGACCGCCAGAAAAGTGGCCTTGTTGAAAAAAGAAGTTTTAAATCCAACAAATAAAATATAGGAAGTTGCGGTGCTAAATAGCCAAGCCTTAAAACGGGATCGATACATTAAAATGCTCGCCTTCTTAGGCATTTTAATCTTTTTTGGATGGGTCATTCTCAAGGTTGAAAACATGTTGGTTTCAACTCTATTGGCTTCGGTCCTTGCCTACCTAATGGGTCCTCTCGTTAATGCGATAGAGCGAACTGGGTTGAAAAGGCATTTGGCTATCGTGACCTCTTTTGTAATTGTTGGTTTTTTTCTTGCTTTAGGAATCACTTTCGCAGCTCCGCTGATATCAGGACAGCTCTCCAACTTTCAAAGCGATTTGCCAAAATACGTCGAAGGGTCTGCAAGAATTATCAGAGATATCGAGTCTAAAATAAATTCTTACATTGTTATAGGAGATCAGTTCGATCTCTCGTCTCACGCTCAACAAATGATTATCGCCGTCACAAAGTCTATCTTTGAAGACCTCCCGGCAATCATTTCCAAGTCGGTCACAACTATTTTATTGGCCCCATTTTTCACCTATTTCTTGCTGAGAGATGGCCAATCTTTTGTACGTAAACTTTTACGAATTGTTCCTAATAGTATTTTTGAGCTAACTTTAAGCCTTCATCACGAAATCAACGATCAGATGGGACAGTTTGTGCGGGCACGCCTTTTTGAAGCCCTTATCGTCGGAATCATTGTCTGGATCGGGCTTTTCGCACTCGGCTTCCCTTACGCCTCTGTTCTGGCCTCTTTTGCCGCTTTAGCAAATCTCATTCCCTACATTGGCCCCATAATTGGGGGTGTTCCGGCCGTCGGAATTGCTATGATAAATGGCAACTCAAGTACTGAGATCCTTATTGTTATTTTAATTTATGGTCTTGCGCAGCTCATCGATATTGTTTTTATTATTCCGCTGGTTGTAGCAAAGATCGTCAATCTACATCCCATAACGGTTCTTGTTGTGATCATTATCGGGGCTCAACTTATGGGTGTGACCGGGATGCTCATCTCCATTCCCGTTGCGAGTGCTTTAAAAGTGACTTTGTACAGCGTCTATCAACACCTCACTGACTTTCGAACGACTTAGCTGAATTAACGCGCCCGCTTTCTCGCCCAAGTGAGCCCTTCTTAGCCCGTCTTAAATTGACTATCTTGTTCCCGGCTCCTAAACTGGCCGATATGAAACGGCGGCTCTACATCCCTATTTTGTCGATCTTTTTGTTCTCACTCGTTCATTGTGCAGAAACGGAAGTTGTTGATGTGAACTCAGCTCAAGGGGCTTTCCAGCGGGGAGAGCGTTTAGCTAAAAGTGAACGTTTTGAGGAAGCTATCGCCTATTTTCAGCAAGTTAAAAATAAGTTTCCCTATAGTAAATATGCGGTGGCTTCTGAATTAAAAATTGCGAATATTCAATTTGATAGAGAGCGATTTATCGAAGCCGAAACCGATTATCGTCTGTTTAAGGAGTTTCACCCCACTCATCCTGAAATTGATTTTGTGACTTTTCGGTTAGGGCTGTCTTACTTTAATCAATTGCCTAGCACCATTGATCGGGATCTTTCTATCGCTCATAAAGCAATATTATATTTTGACGAAGTCATTAACTCTTTTTCTGAAAGCAAACATGTGACAGAGGCAAAACGCTATAAGCAAGAGGCATTACGTAAGTTAGCTGATAAAGAGCAATACATTGCCGATTTTTATTTTATTAGAAAAAAATATGACAGTGCTCTTGGAAGATATGTTGATTTATTACAAAAGTATCCCAATGTCGGGCTGAACAAACAAGCTCTCTACGGGGCAACGATCAGCGCTTATAGAGACAAAAACTTTGCTGCCGCCAGAAAGTACTTTCAAAAGTTGGCTTCTACATTTCCCGATTCGTCTGAGCGCACCAAAGCTGAAAAGGAGTTAAGTAGTGGAAGCCAGTGAAGTTAAAGAACTACTAGATATGGCAAAAGCTCACTTTATCGAAAGTCGCTATCAGCACGCAGAGGCCATATTAAATCAGCTTATCTTGAAAAATCAAAAAGACCCTAACATCTTTCATATGTTAGGAACCATTTACTACGATAAAGGTAAATTTAATAAGGCGATTCGGTCTTTTAAAAGGGCCCTTGAAATTGATCCTGCTTTTACCGATGCCAGTGTCGGACTGAGCATTATTTTAAATGATCTTGGTAAGTATGAAGAGGGCAAAAAGGTCTTCGACGAAGCCAAAACTATGCTCAACAGTAAAGGCGATGGTGATCCCTACGTTGAAGAAAAGCTCGCCATTAAGCATGATGAATTAGGTGAACTCTACTTTCAGTACAAAAGATATTCCGAGGCAATGGAGCAGTTTTATAAGGCTCTGACTCTCTCAGCAAGAAAGCCGGAATTAACCATGAAGCTTGTCGAGTGTCGTATTAAAAAAGAAGAGTACACTGAGGCGACAAAACTACTTAAAGATTTATTGCGCCAGTATCCCGATTATTTGGCTGGCCGGTTAAAATTAGGAATGCTTTATTATGATTCTCAGCAGGTTCCTGAAGCCATAGAACAATGGGAATCTGTACTTGAAAAAGATCCCAACAATGTAACGGCAAAGGATTATCTGAAATTAGCCCATGCCGTAGAAGTGACAAGCCATTCAGATGTTTTGTCCGAATCTCCATCCATGGAACTGTGAGGTAGACCGTGCAAAGATTAAAAGACAATATGATCCCTTATATCACGGAAGAAGAAATCGACTCGATGGTTTCTGATTTAGCCAAACAAATTGAATTTGATTACCACGGAAAAGAACTCGTTCTTATCTGTCCTTTAAAAGGTTCTACGTTATTTCTTTCTGATTTATGCCGAAAGATTAGCAATCCACAGGTGATCGATTTTGTTCATCTGACATCCCCTAAGGGTGAGTCTGTTCGCATTCTTAAAGATATTGGCGAAAACATTGAGGGCAAACATGTTTTAATCGTTGAAGAGATTTTAGATGCGGGTCGAACTTTGAGCTTTTTAAAAACCCGTTTATTAGCTTCAAGTCCAGCGAGTTTGAAAATAGTCGCGCTGTTAGATAAGCCGGCTCGGCGAGAGTTACCGATTAAGCCCGATTATACCGGTAAAGTTATCGAAGATCGTTTTGTGGTGGGCTATGGTTTAGACTCCGAAGAGCTTGGCCGAAACTACAAAGACATCTACTATTTCACTCAGTGATCATCTGAGCCTTTGAGCTTTCAGTAAAACCACTCCAAAAAAAGATGTGCCGCCGGATCCTCTGTGGATCCTGGTCCAGAAAAGACTTTTGCTACTTGCAATCTCGCCAACGATTGCGCTTCATAGGGAGCCTGTTTGTCAATTCTCCCAAACAGGTAACTCATTCCTAAGTGGCCGGTGTGTTCTTCTGGATGTTCTATCGACCACGTTGTGTCTCTGTCGGAAAGCTCAAATTGGTCGGCACTTTTTTTGCGAAACTGATATCCACCTAAAACCCGAAATTTTTGATTGATAACAAACTCAGAATTGACTTCAGCAAAGCCAATATCGCCTAAGTCTCTTTTAACGTCTGTTATTATCTCTGAATTCTCTAACGAGTTTTCTCGCCACGAAACATTTTGTCTATCTGACAGTTGAACTGTAAAACCAAGACTTCCAAATATGCTCCAACGATGGAAGCTTTGAATGAGCCAATTTGTCGCCACTCCCAAATCAAACTGCCCTGAATCATCTTGCACATAAAGACCATCATGAGGATTGTGATTGGGCGCCGCCGGAAACCTCACCAAAGTGAGCATGGACCATTTCCACTTTCCAAAGGATGGGAGTGCGAGCTTACTCAGAAATTCAATGTCACCCATTTCTAGTTCTCGATCTCTATCGTTAATTTGTTGGTTCGTTTCCAGCTGAACCGAGCGACCCATTTCTATTAGCTTTTCCCTGTACTCTAACGCAGAAACGCCGTCCGCTTGAGCCATCACATCAAGAGCCTGATCATTAACACTGAGTTTTGATTGAACACTGTATTTTGTAACTTTCAAAGGAACTCGGAAGCCAAAGCTCCAGTCTTTGCTGAATCCATAACCCCAGCCTGGTTCGAAAAAATAGTCCTGTGAGTGGACGCGATACTCAAATTCCGCAACAACAGCATCTTTTTTTATTTTGTTTTGCTGGCGATAGGATGTGATAGACCCCTTATTAGAAGGAGGTAAAACCTTTTCCACCTGCGACCATGTGATTTTTTTGGAAAACTTCGAAGATAAGACTCCTAAATCCAAGCCTTGATCAATATTTTTCTCTCTTCGAGCATCAAACTGAAAAAGACTCTGTCCCGTTTTTAAAGTTTCCACGCGATTCCAAAAATCTGTGGCCCTTGACGGCGTTGTCGACACGGCTGTGGCAAAACCTATTAGAATCAAAAACGCTCGCAACAACTTATGGCTCCCACAAACCCAAACGGACATCATCACCGTGAAGGGAATAACTTTGACATTCCACAGTGACTATTAAATTGTGAACGGTAGGACTATATGAAAAAATGACGCGTTGGTCAAAAAAAGTGCTGGATTTCGTCTTCTTTATGTAAAATTTATTAAGCTCTTTCACAGTTTATCGCGGCTGAGGACTGATAGGTACTACCAATTCCATTAAATAATTACGGATT
>JAGRAG010000482.1 GCA_020435025.1 Bdellovibrionales bacterium
CAGCTTAATCTCCAGAGCGAATTGAAACAGGCTGGAAAGAATATAGGCCATATTCCCGACACCTAAAATAATTAAAATAATGGTAAAGAGACGACCATTTGGGGAAAGTTCGTGAACTTCAGAAAACCCGACTGTGGAGAGAGTGACGACGGTCATATAGAGGGCATCGTTGAAGCTCCAACCTTCTATGATTCGATAACCGAGCGTTCCGCCAACCATCAGAACAAGGAGCATTCCGATCAGCTGCAGTAGATTTCCCAACTTCATATTCTAGATACCCTTTTATAATAGAGGCTGTCGCCAAATGGTCANNATTTGGAAATAAAATATTTCAGATCTAAGAAGACGTATATGAAATACGTTGAGCGAGAGCTGAAGTATTTTATTTTCAAAGATGGCCGTTTGACGACAGCCTCTACTAAGAATATCCAACGACACGAAGACTGTCTACTTTAGGAATCGACAAAGGTGAGGCCTCTAGTATGACTAAGGGCTTTCTCCCCACCTAAGGGTGGGAAGAATCTTCAGTAGGTGGTGC
The DNA here is from genome assembly GCA_020435025.1 of Bdellovibrionales bacterium. Classification (GTDB taxonomy): domain Bacteria; phylum Bdellovibrionota; class Bdellovibrionia; order Bdellovibrionales; family UBA1609; genus JAGRAG01. The sequence goes on from JAGRAG010000482.1 coordinate 539, forward strand.
AGGCATCTTCAGCACAACCACTGCTAAAGGGGATTCTCCTTGAAAACCAGGAAGGTCGTCAAAATGAAGAATGATGGACTTACCATCGCTGGCATTTGTGAATTTAAAGCGATCCTCCATCGCCTTTTTCTCAGAGACAAATTCTACGGGGATTTTCTCTCGCCATTCGGCAAGATTTAGCGAGATCAATCGGCGGTGGTCTAAGGTCCAAATACGCCCAGTGACATCTCGCCAAACCTGAATGGGAGGGAAAATGTTCGTATCAGTAGGATCTAATTTTCCTTTCTTAATGGCATGAGCATTGTTAACAACTGTGTACGCTCCCGTGGCATTGTTGCCACTGTCTTGCATGAAGTGAATTTCACCAACGTAAACATTGTCGCGCCCTAATTTTTGCGATTTCAAATAAGGGACTGGCAATTCGATAGGAGCCGCCCATACGCCTCCCTTGCGTAAGACACCTCTTCGTTTTTCCAATATATGATGTTCTTCCCAAGCAATCACAGCCACATACTTTAGGTTTCCTAACATTTCGTGGACTTTAAAAAAGGGTTTTGCGATCAAATGCCAGGGGAGATAACGTGTGCTACCTTGGGCGACATTACCAATGATCTTTTGTATTACTTGCGCGCTCTGTAGCCCAAAGTGATACTTCATCACAACCGGAAGGGGAACGTCCTCGAAATACTGGCGCGGATTAAATATTTCAGGGAGTCCCGCGGTCACCAGTCGGGCACTACCAAACATCGCGTAGTCTATTTTATTTGGATCATATGTTAGGGGATCTTTCATAAAGTCAGCAAGCCGCGAATAACCGTAGGACCTAGCTAGATTTTCAATTTCTAAGGCTCCTAAGTGCTCAGGAAGAGGAAATTCTGGTGGAGACGTCACCGAACGTCCGGAGATAAAATTGCGAACAGTTCGAAATCCAGCAGCAAGATAAACCTTGTAGAGTGCCTTTTGTTGCTCATCCATTTTTTCAATAAGTTGCAAAGCTTTCGACCATTCTGGATGATCAAAAACGGTACTAGCTGGAGCTTTGCCATTGAGAGAGTCGTAAAAAAGGTGAGAAACTTCAGCCAATTGTTGCAAGATTCTTCCTCGCACTTGAAGCTCTACTTTTTGTCCATTAGGAAGACGGAGGTCTAGGTGTAGACTGGTGTAGCCTGAAGCGCGCTTGGCCAGGTCTCCAGTAACAACTGTCGGAGTTTGCGACTGTTGTCCATTGATGGCATCCAGAATTTGCTCTACTTGCTTTTTTGATAGATAAGGTACGCCGTCTCTTTCGCCCCAGTAATTTTCAATCCTTAACACTTCCACTTTTTTTGCTTTAACGAGTGCGACCAATTCGTGTGTGAAGGTGTCCATAGCCGACTCGCTGGGTCGGTCGATGATGAGGCGGCCTCCCAGCCCATCGCTGATCGCCTCTGAAATCTGTGTAAAAGAGGTGAATTTAAACTTCGGGTTTCTGGCCATTCTCTCAATTTTGATTTTTCCTAACTTTACCCCCATGGACAAAGGATCCTTGGCTCGCGCCATCCATGTTCCTAATGCAGAAGTTTTAGGAAATCCCAGATAAAAAAGCTCCATAAGGGGCTTCATGCTGCTGTAAAATTTGATCTGTGCGGACTCAATAAGTTGAGCCTCTTCCTTGGTAAATGGAAAACGAGGGTCTCCTGCCGTGGCACGAACGCAAAGTCCGCCACCTTTTGCTCCAGTACTGGCAAGTGTTGGAATAACAGGGAGCCCTAAAGAAAGTGTGACTAAAAGACCTATTAAGAGAGACTTAATGACGGTAAACAATAGAGACTCCTTGATGAGAAACGCTGACCACAAATCGTAACAAATTCATCAACTTGACAAATATCGTCAGTCAAACAGGGTTCTTCTCGGCTAGTTTTTCTTATTTAATACTCAAAAGGAGAAAAGCAAGTAAAATGCCAACAGGTGTGTAAATATTGGATTCTATGGGATAAAACACAATGATGATTTCAGTGATTCAAAGGGGTTGGAGTGGTTGCC
>JAGRAG010000483.1 GCA_020435025.1 Bdellovibrionales bacterium
AGGTGCCTGACACTTTTTCCAGTCCATAGTGCGTTATTTGATCACGAATATTTACTATAAATCTCTTAGCACGCTTCACGCGCAGTTCCGCAGCTGCGGTGCGGACATTTATGGCCGCTTCGCTGAGCGAGGACTGTTTGAGCATGAAGCGTGCTAAGGGATTTATAGTAAATATTCGTGATCAAATAACGCACTATGGACTGGAAAAAGTGCCAGGCACCTTTTTGGGCCAATGTACGGTGACTTTAGAGCCGTCTGCCAAAAATTGAGAGGTCGGTTTTTGATTAAAAGTTTCTGTAAACTGTGGGCCGTAGAGAGAGGCAATGTTAACATCAACTTTATAGTCTAGGATTTTATACAAATTCCAAATGGGATGTTGGACTTCGTATTCAAGTGTCTTTTGATCATTGATTTTAGTATACCCCCAGTAATGTTCGGTGATCCAGCGTTCGGGGGAATTAGGGGCGGCAGTAAAAACTTTGTCCTCCGTTTTAACAAATAAAGAATGTTCATCCCAGACATAGTTATAGCTATTTCCTATTTCTATGTTGTGGGACATCGGCATGGATATATAATTTTCTTTATAAAATGTTCGTGCAACCCAAGCTAAAAATGGTTTTGGGACAATCTCTTTAATAAAGACAACACCTCGTTTGATTTGATCGTTTTCTTTTCGAACGACGTAGAAACGCAGATTCACTTCCTCAAAGTTTCGATGAAAAAATGCTGGAATCTTTCCGAACAAGGAAGTTTGCTCGAACAAAAAAGCAACGAGGCTGATATAGGTTTTCCCATTTAAAAAATCCAACTCTGTACCTGCAGGGAGGTGAGGCTTAAGAAGGTACGGGTCTACTTCATAATTTAACAAAGCCAGGTGACGCCAATATGCTGATAAAAAAATAGGACGGCTCATGGAAAGAATGTAAGCCAATTCATAAAATGTGCAATACAATTTTAAAATAAGGGCGGTAAAAGAAGGCGGCCTTAACAAAGATAGGATAAAATATAGGCCGATAAAAGAAGATCGCCAAACTTGCGTTCAGCGAGCATCAAAAAGTGTTTAACCTTTGTATTCAAACAAACTCATTACGTTGCCACTAGGGTCCTTGTAGTCGGCGGAATAGCCTCCCTCACAGACATTTGTAATATCTGTTACAAATTCGACGCCTCGTTTTTTTAACTCAGAAACGGTCTCCTCTAGGTTTTTGACATTAATGATGAGTATGCCTTTTCCATCCGAAGAAGAGTCCGCATCTGTAGCATGAAGGCAAAGACGGTGGCCATTAAAGTCGTATGTGGTCCAACCTTCAGATTCTTCTTCTGGAGTCAGATTGAAGTTGTCTTTATAATATTGAACAGCCTTCTTCATATCATTGACGTAGTACATCGTTCCGTAGGTTCCGGTAAAGTTTTTACTTAAATCCATATTGATTCTCCTGTTTAATTCTATAAAGAAGTGACCTTACTTGAGCAGGGCTCGGTAAGGCTCTTTAATTTATTAGTTTAGAAAAATTTATTGTTCTGGATATAAGAATAGTCCGATCACTTAATAAAATTTTCGTTTTCTTAATCGTTTAAAAACAGATTAGTAATGACGCAGTCCGATTGATGTCTGAAGATGAGTTGTTATGGTGGGGTAATATAACAATTAAAATATTTTTACAAAGAAGCGGTTATGCAACGTCATCGTATTGAACTTCCTATTTCTGAACATCATCAATTAACACAAAACGAGGCTTATTTTTACTTAGTAAATGATGAGCAGAGAGAGAAAATCATGTTTCATGATTATGGAAGAATATATCAAAGTCCTGGTTTATACGAACAAATTTTTTACGACCGCTTGAGGTGCAAATCGCCGACAACAGTGGTCGACTTGCTACATAAAGCTGTTCATAACTCGAACGAGAATTTCACAGAGATGAGAGTTTTAGATTTAGGAGCTGGGAACGGATTGGTTGCCGAAGCTATTAAGAAATATGGTGCTTCAAGAATAGTAGGAGCCGATATTATCCCAGAGGCAGAAATGGCGTCTTATAGGGATCGTCCCGGTGTCTATGACGGGTATTATGTGTCGGACTTTACAGAGTTAAATGCGGAAACTAAAAGCGAATTAGAAGATTGGGCATTTGATTGTTTAACAACGGTCGCTGCCTTGGGGTTTGGCGATATACCGGTCATGGCATTTGTTAATGCGATCAATTTAGTCAAAGACGATGGATGGATCGCTTTTAATATTAAGGATTCTTTTTTAAATCCTTCTGATGTTTCTGGATTTTCTAAACTGATACGAAGGCTTCTGCTTTCTGACTATTTTGATCTGCATTTTATAGAGCGATATCGGCATCGATTGTCTATGGAAGGTGTGCCACTTTATTATTTTGCCATTGTCGGAAAAAAGAAGAACTCTATCCCGCTTCATTTTGTAAGTGAAAATTTTGACAACAGCCAATAAAAACTGTGAATGAAAAACCAAAAATTAGTTTTTGATCTTTAAGTTAATTTGAGAGCTCTTAGCCTTAGCGCTAAGAGACTCGACTTTGTCTTTAAGGGGTAAGATAAATTCCAAACGACTGGGATCACTAACAGAGTGTGTGAAGTTCCAGGAAATTTCTATTTGAGGTGGCAGTTGCTTTACCGTTTCTTCTAAATAGAGATAGCTGATACGATGTTTTTTTAATTCATCAGAACTCTTTCGTCTATTGGTCCCAGGTAAAAGAGCATACCAGATATAGCCACCGGGCTCCTTCCAGCTAAAGAGTTCGGCTCCCTTTAAAAAGTGATCTTTATCAACAGAAGGGTAGGGTGGAAGGTAGGGCTGGCAGTAATTTCCCCGGACTTCTTTGACATTAAAAGATTTATTCAATTTGGCTATTTGCTTTTTACTACAATTTGCCAACTCTCTGTCGAGGACTTCACATGCTCCTAAGGATTGATACTTGGGCAGGTGTGCCGTTTCTAGTTCCTGTAAATAGATTCCTGAGGCTTTGGCTAATTTTGTATTACACTTAGCCCAGGAGGCAATGGGTAGAAAAAGAAGTGCAATGAGAATTGATTTCATACTTCAAGGTTAGTCAAAATTTGGTAACAAGGATAGCAAAAAGTAGATAGTTTTGGTTGATATAACATATTTGTCTTCCAGTAATTATCTTCTTTCTCTGAAAATTTCACGAGAGACTAGTTCTCTTAGCCATAGATGAGGAGGGCTATTGTTAAGCCTCTCATGCCAACTCAAATATATGTCTACAGGGTCTAGCTTTAAGGGGCATTCGTGAAGAACCAAATCTTTGTGCTGAGACGCAAAGATATCAGCAGCTAAATAGGGCAGAGTCACAATGAGATCTGTATTTAAAAGGAGCCAGGGAGTGATTGAAAATTGCGCGACGGATATGCGAACAAATCTCTTAAGTTTCTTTTTTTGTAGAAGATCATCGGCAAGACCCGTTCTTCCGCCGTGGGGAGCGATAAAGATATGCTCCATACTAGCGTAGAGGTTTGGTGTCAGTTTTTTATTTTTTAGGATCTTATTTTTCCTATCAGCAAGGCAGACAAAACGGTCACTAAAAAGTTTTTTCCTCATGATGCCAGAGCCTTCATGAATAATAGGGCCAGTTGAAAAATCAACAGTTCCAGAGCCAAGGTCTTCTGTGGGGTGCATGCTCCTAGGAGAGATGTGCTCTATTGAGATTTGAGGACTCTGTTTTAAAAGAACCGGAAGTATCTTTGTGTGAATAACAAGCTGTTCGTAGTCATGGAAAGCCAGTTTAAAATGAAATGGATCTGTGAAAGGATCAAATTTTTTTGAATCTAAAATATCGGTCTGAATGGCGTGCATAATTTTTTTAAGTGGCCCGAAAATGTCTTTGGCTTTCGGAGTCAAAATCATTTCTCGACCAGATTTGACGAGTAGATCGTCATTTAAGCTTTGTCTTAAGCGTGAAAGTATATTGCTCATTGCTGGTTGTGTAACGTTTAGTTTCTCTGCAGCTCGACTGACATTTCTGAGTTCAATAAGCTGCTCAAGTGCGACGAGAAGGTTTAGATCCAGA
>JAGRAG010000484.1 GCA_020435025.1 Bdellovibrionales bacterium
TGGATATAGAATTTTTCGTCTTTTTCTATGTCCGAATCCGGAATATGTTACGAGAACAAGAAGGGGGAGTCATGAAAGCTTTGACACTATATATTTTTTTACTATTTTTAGCGCCGTTAAGTTCTGCGGATTCATTTGGAGGCGGTGGTCCCGGCGGCGGCGGGAGACCAGTTATTAAGCCGGACTGTTTTGATCACGATATTGTTTGTCGGGAAACGTCCTCAAACTTGCCACTTATGATCTCTGTACGGAGGTTGTCTCCTAAATCTAGAGCTTGTACAGCTCAAGTTTCGTTAAATGGAATGATTCTGGATTTAGGAACTATTCAAAGTGCAAAAACGAACGTTGTTGGTAGTGGCTACAATAGAGTTCGAATAGATGGAACTAAAGGAATTTTGCGAGGACAGTATGGTCGGTTCTCTTCTCGAATAGTCTATATTGACCTCTATACAGGATCGACGACTCAATCTTTGGAGGCTCAATGCGAGTAAGTTGCAGACAGAGCAAGTTACTTCATAATCAGCTCATCAAGATAATCTTGATGAGTTTTTTGTTTTTAACTTCTTGCCAGACGACATCGAAAAAAGATTCTAGCCTCAACTTTACGGATACCCAGAAGTGGGGTGAAGAAGAAGATCACTTTCGTAAAAATTGGAAACCAGTATTTGTGGATCTCACTCCAGAGGCCCTTAATTTGAAAATTGATCCACCAAGAGAACACAGTCAGGCTTTTCAAAGAGAAAAAACTTATCTTCTGGCCTTACAGGGGATGCGATCGGAACACGACCTAAAAGAAATTGAGATCCAGAAACATGTCTGTGGATTCTACTTTGATGGATTTCGACTTGGTTTTAATCGAAATCTGGATAATTTCTTAATGGATGCTTATATGGACTCGAGACTGTTGGGGTTTCGTGCCAAAGCTTTTTATAATCGAATCCGTCCTAGTTTTTCTGTTCCAGGTTTGACTCCTTCTATCGAAAATCCAGGTCATCCCGCTTATCCGAGCAACCATTCAATTCAGGCTACGTTAATGGCATTAATATTAGGTGAAATTGTTCCGAACAATAAAGCCACCTATCTTAATTCTGCACGAAGAATTGCCAGAAATCGTGAGTTGGCGGGAGTCCACTATCCAAGCGACTCGGAGTATGGAATGTCTTTGGCATTTGCCGTCTTTGAACGGTTGGTCAAAAATAAAACCTTTCAGGAAAGACTCAGTGAGTTTAAGGGCAAAAAATTTAAAATGGTTACTAGAAAAATTAAGACGGAGAAAAAAGATTCAAATGCTTGTCTAAACTATACAAAGTCTTATGCTATTAAAAATGGTGTTTGGTAGAATTTCGTCGATTCTTTTTAAAATTAACATAGAGAATTTTTTAAAAACTTCTATTGGCCTATTTTGCATAATTTTAGCAATCCAACAAATAGGCCACTTTGATTTTTATATTGATGGTGGATTTTTTAAAAACGAGCTGATAAGAAATCGGTTTTACTATTTCGGACAGTTCTCAGCTTTAGATCTCAGTTCCTCCCCAATCTGGTTTTATCTGCTTAATGGTCTTCAGGTTTTACTTGGCGTCATTCTTGTTTCATCCAAAGGAAACAGAATCATTGCGTTTGGTTTGTGGGTTTTAGTTGTTTCCTTTCAGAATCGCAATGAGTTTATACTTTATGGGGGTGATGTGGCTTTTCGCATGCTGATAGCCTGTTATATTCTACTTCCTGTCTCTAACTACATCTATCGTTTTCAGCTTTGGGCTATCTATTTTTTTACAGGTCTTTTAAAGCTAATGAACCCAGTCTGGAGAGAGGGGGAGGGAATCTTGCTGGGCTTGCGTTTGGAACATCTGGCGACGCCCCTCGGTCGCTACGCCTCACAATACTCTGAGTTTTTAACCATTGGAAATTATCTGGTCTTAGTGATTGAGTTAGTACTTTCTGCTGTGGTCCTTTTTCCTAATATAAAGCTTAGATATCACTATTTTATAGCGGCATTGTTTATAGGAATGCATACTCTTATCGCTCTTCTTATGAGTGTCGGAGCTTTTAGTTGGATAATGACTCTTTGGTGGATTGGATATATTGCTTTGGTTAAAGAGGGCGTTGTTAGAGAGAAAAATCAAAGTTCGATTTCTTTAAATAGAAAAGTAATAACAGCAACATTTGTTGCAATTATTCTATTGGTAAACGTGAACTCGCTAAAGGTGTTTTCAAATGAATCGGGCCTTTTAAAGTATGTTTATACAGGAATTAATTTTATTCGTTTTGATCAAAATTGGGCTATGTTTTCAAATGTCGAAAAACAGCCGGATGGATACTTTCTTTTAGAGAAAGAGGGCCTGACAATAACACCATTTCCTCTGACGCAATTTAACGAAAACGAAAGTCTTTATTCAGCCGCATTTCCCGATCACCGGTGGGTGAAGGTTCTATTTTCTGTGTTAAAGGATTCGCGTTCCAATCGAGCCTTAAGTGAAACGGTTGAAGAGTGGTTATGCGGGCGGTATGTGAGAATAGCCGGTGCGGAAAGATTTAGGCTCTTTTTTAAAAATGCACAAGGAATTGAAACCATATTAATGGGAAACTGTAGATCGACAGACAATTAATTTTTTCTTTTGACACACTTATTTGTAAAACCGGTTCCTTTTTAAGGCGGCCTCTTACTTAACTTGGAGGAGATCCAGAGACCTCCTAAGACGACTATTGAATTCCAAGTAAAGTCAGCGCTCATACTATAAGGAATCTCGGATAGACTGTGAACACAAATCGAGCCGATGATTCAAAGTTCATGTTTTGAGTTCTCCCTGAATTGTGTCTTAATAAAATTAAATTTTGCCTCTTAACTTCTTGATATCTTCTTTTAATTGCAACGAAGGA
>JAGRAG010000485.1 GCA_020435025.1 Bdellovibrionales bacterium
ATTTGATGGCAACGATCAAAAGACAGGACACTTTTGTCTTTAGCATAGGTAGTTTTTTAATTTGGCTCACACTTTCTGTGACCTCTTTTTTTGACACTCTTTTTCGCTGGATTCTCGGTGCCAGCAAAAAAAGTCATAGTTTGCAAAGCCAATTTTTTACATCCCTTTTTTCGCCAGCAATTTCGTTCCTATTAAGACTGACCGTTTCCCCAAACAGTTACTTTTTAATTGATTCACTGGCAGCAAGCTGGATTGACTCTCCCAAGGATTTGGCCAGCGCTATCTGGAAGCTGGATACTTATTCACGAACGATTCCATTTAACACAACCGCATCGACCAGCCATTTCTTTATTGTGTCCCCTCTTACCGAAAAAAATTGGAAGAGATATTTTATTTCTCACCCAAATATTGAAACACGGATACAAAGATTGATCGGTTACTATCCAATTTAGCATATAAAGGAGAACCCATGGATATCCCCGAATTAAAACCCAGTTTTTCAACACTAGTTTTATCAATAGCCTCTTCTGCAGCCATGTCTATGGGCCTGGCCCCAAACCCAGCCACCCAGAAGATTGAAAAAGATCTTAAAATGGCACAATTTAATATCGAGCTCTTAATTTTATTGAAAACAAAAACTGACAATAACCTTACAGAAGAAGAACAAAAATACCTAAATACCGTGATAAATGATTTACAGATGAAGTTTGTTCAAGCGAAGTAAACCTGTCTTGAGGAGGTATAGAGTGAATCCATTAAGCCTAATTTCGCGATTACTTGTTCCTATCTTATTGATATTGCATTTTTCAGCTCTTGCTGAGCCACTGAAGCCAATTCCACCAGGAGCCCCATTGCCAGTGGACCGATTTGTTGAGTTGGCCAAATTGATAAACCCTTCTGTTGTTAATATTTCTACATCCCAATCTATGGGTCTATATGGAAGAGGGCAGATTGATCCCAGAGATCCCTTTTTTAACTTCTTAGAGCAATTTATGGGACGAGGCTTTAGACCACCTCAGCAAAAACCCCTAACCGCTTTAGGAACGGGATTTATCATTCGTGATGATGGACTGATCATCACCAACAATCACGTAATAGACAAAGCTGACGTGATTCAAGTTCAATTGGCTGAAAATGATGAGACTCTATATGATGCTGAAGTCATAGGAAAAGATGAGAGAACGGATTTAGCCCTTATTAAAATCAAAGCTAAAAAGAAACTTCCTGCAGTCACCTTTGGAAATAGTGCTGACTTGCAGGTTGGTCAGTGGGTGGCTGCGTTTGGTAACCCTTTTGGCCATGGACATAGTATGACTAAAGGTATTGTGTCGGCCAAAGGAAGAAGCATCGATGAGCTCAATCGCTTTCCTTTTATCCAAACGGATGCCAGCATCAACCCCGGAAATTCTGGTGGTCCACTCGTCAATATTAACGGAGAGGTTGTGGGCGTAAACAGCGCCATTGATGCTCGAGCTCAAGGAATTGGTTTTGCCATTCCCATTGATAATGTGAAATCCATCATCAAAATTTTAGAACGCGATGGTCGCATCACCCGGGGATACTTAGGCGTTTACCTTTCCGATATTGACAAAGAAAACGCTAAATCTCTTTTAAATCTCGATACCACAGACGGTGCCGTTGTCACTCAAGTCCAAGATGGAGCCCCAGCTGACAAGGCTGGAATTAAGCCTTATGACTTTATCTTTCAAGTCAACAACCACAAAGTGAAGTCAGCTGAGGAATTGATTCGACGAGTTTCTGATCTTTCTGCCAACGAAAAAGCCGTTGTTCAGCTCTATCGAAATGGCAAAAAAATGAGTGTGACTGTTAAATTGGGACAGAACCCGGAACAGGTATTTACTGGTGGTTTAGGACCAAATACAAAACCCGAAAGTTCCTTAGATGACTATGGCTTGGGACTTTCTCAGTATTCATCTAAGCTTGCCGAAAAACTCAATCTTAAAAACCTAAAGCGAAGTCGCCCCGTTATTGTCAATGTAGCAAGAAACAGTACCGCCTATAGATCGGGCCTTGCCCCTGGTGACATTATTTTAGATGTTAACAAAACACCGGTATATACAATTCGAGATGCTAAAAAGCATTTAGAACGTGGACGCGTGAATCTCCTAAGAATTCTTCGCGGAGAACAGGTGTTTTTAGTCTATCTACGCCCTTAAAAGACAATGAGAATTCACCCTTAAAAAGGTGGATTCTCATTTTTCCATCTCCCCCACCTAGGGTCTCAATACAGCCTCCGAAGGCCTCTTAAGAGACCCTATCTAACGGCATTTCTGGCCTCGTTGGCATGCAAAATCAGACCTATCCGATTTGTAAATACGGAAGACAGCGACGTGCACAGGCCGTCACTCAATCTAAATTCTCAAGTGATTTTACTGTATTTTTTTCAAACCCCCTGAAGTTCGCACATTATTCCAATAAAATTCAATCCCCCCTTTCCTGGAATTCCTATTCCCGTGTTATACTCCCTAAGGTCAATGACTGCACGGAGTAACAATTGATGAAGCGACTGATTCTCATCTGTTTTTGTAGGCTATTCTGGTTTGCGCTTCCATTTAATTTTGGAGTTTCACAAGCGTCAGGCTATTCATCAGTCCCTTCTTTAGAACACCTCTCCCGAATTTATCGCCCTTTCATATTAATGCGCATAAACTATCATGAAGACCCCTCTAAAAACATACAACTGCAACCCAAGCTCGCTAAGGAACTCGTCGACTTAGGTTTCACCTTTGCTTACAAAGACGACATATTAGAAGACCATCGACTTGAAAGTGACCTCTTTCGACCCAATGATTATTTAAAAGATGGTCAGCGTTACTTTAGAATTATCCTCACAGGAGACCCCTTAGAATCTGCGAACATGATGGATATTGAACCTTCTTGTAAAATTCGAATTGAGTACCGTGTGATTCGAAAGGTTGTTGCACCATTAGGCAGTCAAACTCCCGAACTGTACGAAGAGGTCATTCCAATGAACTCTCTTTGGAAGGAAGACTTCGCCGATCAAGTTCCTTACTCCTGCTCTAACGAGGTCTTCCTGAGCCGTGTCGCCGAAGGCATTGAAAACTTTAACAAAGAAATCATCGGCAGTATTCGTCGAACTATTCAAAAACAAACCTACGATAAAAAAATAAACACCAAATAACAGAAAGACAAAAAGGTGCCAGACACTTTTTCCAGTCCCTATTGCGTCATTCTTTGTGAGACCTTTTCATTGGATCCCTTAACACACTTCACGCGCAGTTCCGCAGCTG
>JAGRAG010000486.1 GCA_020435025.1 Bdellovibrionales bacterium
TCTGCCGAAGAGTTTTGGAGCCTAATGAAGCCCCTTGTTCATTCCTATTCTTCGTCCTGGTCGAATTCCTATGGGCTATTTCAACGAAAGAAAGCCAAAGTCACTTTTTCTTACCTGACCTCACCGATTTACCACTGGAAAGTGGATCAAGACAGAAACTATCAACCATTGGTTTTTTCTGAAGGACATCCCTATCAAGTTGAGTATTTTGCAATTCCTAAAAAGTGCACGGCGTGCAACTTAGCCCAGCGATTTGGTCGCTTCTTGTTGGAGCCAAATTCCCAAAAAATTATAGCTGAAAGCAATTTTATGCTTCCCGTAGTTAATGATGTTGTCCTTGCTGATGACTTTTCTAAATTGCCGAAGGTTAAATTAATCCCATTGCATCAGGTAGAAGCGTTCGTCGAGAGCAAGAATAAAATTGTTGAACATTGGAAAAAATTGAATCGGGTAAAATGATACGGAAGCATTGGATCCAGACATTTTTGACTTTCCTGATTTTTTTGTTTTTAGTAGGCCCCTATTTGGTGCTTGCTGTCAATATTAGAGGGAACTTTGAATTTTCATACGAGCAGTGGAGATCGGCATTTGGCTATTCTGTCGCACAATCTTTCATAAGCGCTTTATTAACTTTAGTGTTTGGAGCGATCGGTGGTTTAGGGTTGTTGTCTTGGCCTCGGTCCTCGAGAAAGATTGCGGAGGTTTTACTTTTACTCCCTAGCTTGGTTCCTACTCTTTTTATAATGTTAGCTCTGTTTAATTTTTTTCAATGGATGGGACAGTTTCCTTTTGGATTTTGGGGAATAGTTCTTTCTCACACAGTCATCAATATGGGGATGATATCGGTGCTCGTTTCAAGAATGTTCAAACGATCGTTTCCTATTGTTTCTGACGGCAGCTTAGTGATAGGAATTTCTAATTGGAGGTTTTACTGGCACGCTGGTTTTTTGATGAATCGCAAAGAGTGGGCATTGATGTTCTTCTATCTTTTTGCACTCTTTATGGCGAGTTTTTCCGTGCCACTGTTAGCGGGACGTGTGGAGCATCCTGTTATTGAAATGCTGATTTTTGAGAAGATTAAAAATCACACAACATGGTCAGAAGCAATGGTTCTTTCGGTATTACAGATGGGGTTTCTCATTCTAGTTGGCTTATTGGTGGCTCGTCCTCAGACAAATATGGAGGAAAAAGGTGAAATGCGACTGCATCAGTTCGCTCCCTCGCAATGGAGCGCTGTTGTCGGAGTCGGAGTGACGATTTTATTATTGTTCAGCAACTTATCTGGTCTAAGAATCGGTTGGCAACAGTGGGTGTCTTTAGACCAAGGGGGAGCGCTGTTGCTATCACTAGTTTTAGGAACTATTTCTGTCGCAGCGGGTGTGGGTATAGGAGTTTTAATTCTAACTTGGTGTGTGTTGTGGGTTTATCCTAGCCCTAAATTTCAGTTTTTTCTTCTGACCTATGTCTCCCCAAGTGCTGTATTAACGGGATTTGCATTGTTGCTCTTGCCACCGTGGGAAATGAGTTCAGTGGTGATGATTATTAAGATGATCCTAGGTGTGGTGCTTTTAAGCTTTCCTATTTGCTATCGAATGATTTTAGAAAAAAGGCTATCGCAACTGAGGTCTCAATATGAGGCGGCTCTTGTTTTGGGAGGTTCGCAAAGCTTAATCGTTGGCAGGATCTTGTGGCCCCAAATTCGTCAAGAGGCTCTTTTGGTAGCCGGTCTTTCTGCGTTTTGGGCTTGTGGAGACTATGCTTTGTCGTCCGTGGTGGCTGGGCGCGATTTGACGTTAGCTCTGACGGTTAAGTCGCTATTGGGATCCTACCGATTGGAGTTTGCGACATTTTTGTCGTGGGTAATGATATTCTTAGGTGTCGTGTTTTTGATGGTTTTTTGGAAGGGATATTATGTCATTCGTAAGAAATCTTTTTAAAAGTTGGCCGGATGAAAGTGGTCGTAGCGAACTGGGGTTTACACTAGATATCTCGGAATGGGAGATTGCCGACAGGGGAGTGACGGCTTTATGCGGTCCTTCTGGAGCCGGTAAGACGACGGTGTTTCGAAGCCTTATTGGTTTAGAGCCTATTCCAAAAATGAGTTGGGACTTTAAAGGAATAGACCTGAACCAGCTTCCGATTTCTGAAAGAAATCTTGGGGTGGTCTTTCAAGATTTTCAACTCTTTCCTCACCTTTCAGGCAAGCAAAATATACTTTTGGCGGCAAAAGCGCGCAAAATGGATGCAAATAGTATTTCATGTTTCTGGGAAAAGTGGGAAGAGAGTTTGGGGCTGCGACCATTTTTAGAACGATCCGTAACGAAACTTTCCGGTGGTGAAAAACAAAGAGTGGCTTTAGCAAGGGCTCTTATTGGAGCGCCTAGACTCCTCCTCCTTGACGAGCCCTTTTCAGCATTGGATGTGGACATGCGTGTCCAATCTCGAAATATGGTGAAAGAGGTCCTTAAAGAACTTGAGGTTCCAGCATTGATCATCACGCACAGCCAGGAAGATGTCGAGGACCTGGCAGACGATGTTGTGACAATGGTCAATGGCAAATTGCAGTTTTAGGCGGATCGGCGATTTGTGAAGTTGTCATGACGTCAGGACTCATAGCTTCGAACCACGTTGACGACATATTGCAATCCTCCTAAAATGACTACTAGGGAAAGCTTATGAGCACGAGAGTCTTAGAAATTTTATTGGTTGATGACGAGCCGGATCTGCTTGATATTGTCAAAGTATTCATCTCTACCCTTTATCAAGCCCAATTCACATTCGCACACAGTGGAAAAGAAGCGATCACTCATTTAAAAAAAGGTCATCAATATGACGTAGTCGTTTGTGACTATGAAATGAATGACGGCAATGGGGGAGAAGTTTATTCATTTATGAAAAGTGAGGGGATTAAAATCCCGTTTATTTTATTAAGTGCTTATGATCCCAGTAGGTATTCAGAGTTTTCGGACGGTGGCGTCGCAGGGTATGTCAATAAACCGCATATTTTTGAGCCATTAACGGAAATACTTGAGCAGCTATTAGGAAGTCCTGAGAGCTTTTCTCCTGGAAACAAAGAAGAGAAGTTTGTCGAGGTTGGGCTGACACTTTTGAAAAATATCGAAGTTGCCCCAACGAACTTTTATGTTCGTTTAGGTGAGGGCCACGCTGTTAAGGTGATATATAAAGGAAGTCTCATTTCTCAAAAAGATCTACTGCGGTATTCAGACAAAGGGGTCACCTCATTACTTTTTGATGTCCTTGATGCCGAGGTGTTCTTAAAATCTTACAGTGAAACGGTGTTTTCGTTATTAGAAGATTATCATAATGTAGCTGGTGAAGGTGAACAAGAACATTACTATAAACAGAC
>JAGRAG010000487.1:0-2834 GCA_020435025.1 Bdellovibrionales bacterium
GTGATGCGCCTGGTGCATTGCCGGAGAAACAAAAATATAGTTTAAAATCCCATAAGACACCCAGACGTGAGAGTGCCTGAAAAGAGCCAACAAATTGTAAACAAAAACAAAGATACTGATGTCTAAAAAAGTGATGGCAATAACTCTAGAAGAAACCACAGTTTTAAAAACTGCAATATATAAAATAATAAGGGCAACTATCATGCCTTTTTGAAACAAAACTGATAAAGGATGCGTTCGATACGTTGTCAGTGGATTCAAAGTCTCTGCCGTATGGTGTACTTTATGCATCTCCCAAAAAATGGCATATTTATGCTGAATATAGTGAGCAACATAAAATGCAAAATCGTGGGAAACAAAGACTCCTAACGTAAACAGGTAATTAACTTGGGTGGGCGTAAGTGACATTGTCTCAGCTAGATTGATTTGCTTAAAATATTTTAGATGTTCCCTAATGAAAAAAATAAAATCTGCTCTTTCAATACTAAAATAAATCAAAAATGCATCTAACAGCGGAATTAAAAAAACCAAATTAATCACCACTATCCACAAATCTACTCGAAATGACTTCGATCGATAATGCTGAATAGGAAATATGGAGATCAAAACCCGCTTCAGTGAAAATGGCAGCCCTTCTTTATTCTGTTGGTACAACAAAATTCCTATTCCAAAAAATATAAATGAAAGGCAATAAAGCCAGTATAATTTAGAGGAACTCCCCAAAAAAAGTGAGCGTGCTCCTTCCCCAATATAGTCTATATAGTGAATTAAAAAATCTACGGGCATGATCCTACTTTGACAATCAGGTCATTACACATTCTCACACATTAAACAAATAAACACCAACATCAAGCGGATAATCGGAGTTATAAGTCTATCGTATCTCAAAACGGGACACATCCAACTAACGCCTTGAGGAATTTAATGCTAGGCTATCATTGATTATTTTTATAAAATCAATTGCCTGGACTTAATGCGAGCGCAATAGATGATTAAGAATAAAAAGCTAATTCTTCTTTTCCCACTCCTATCGCTAGGAGTCCTATATTTGGTTATAGATTCTAATGCTATTGGCTCTCCCTTACAGTCGGCGTTCACTTATGGTAATCAAATCAAGGCCTTTTTAATGGGATACCCAATACTAGTGTTAGGGTCTTATTCATCTTTTATCCCAAACTCCAAATATAAATATATTTCTTTTATGGCTATAGGCTTCCTTTTCGGCACGTTTCTCTATTCATCGAGTGTCCCATCGCTACTATTTTACACGATATACTTAGTTCTCTCTACAGCTCTCGTTTGCAACTTAAAGTACAAGCTATTTTACACAAGAATCTTTTATTTGATTACCTATATGCTTCTTCTCTTTTCGGGATGGTATGCCTGCCTGCAAAGCCATAGCTTTGTGCAAATGTACCTCATTGCTTTTTTAACCTATGATGCAACTTTAGCTTGGACATGGCTCTGTTATACCTCACTAAACAAAAGCCGTGAAAAGATAGACTCCAGCCAGCTCTTCTTGTATTTTATATTTCCAGGTTTTTTTCTAAGAAGAATTGCAATAAGTTTTGAGGAATTTTCTTTAGGCCTAAGCAAGCCGATTCAAAGTGACACTTTTTTAAAAGGCTGGTCACTTCTCTTTAGACCCTTGTTCTTATTCATTGCATTCCTAGCAACGGCATCATTTTTTTCTGATTTACTCGGATTGATTTACTTTGAACTTTATATGGCATTTTTCCTTGCCTATGCCTATCTCAACTTAAGTACAAGTATTTTTCTAATATATGGAATCGACGTAAGATATCCCTGCGACAATTTTTTGATGACCTCCCATCCAGTAGATTTTTGGCGTCGATGGAATGTATATATGAGAGATTGGTTAAAAACTTTTTATTTTTTTCCTGCCATCAAACTCTTTAAAAGAGTTGAAATTGCATTTTTAGTGGTTTTCTTTTTCAGCGGCATATTTCACATGCTGCCCTATGTAGTCCTTAGCCAAATAGGCTCTTATAAGCAACTTTTCAAATTTTGGATTCCAGGAATTTACATTGCTGGATTTTCCTATTTTTATATTCGATATCGATATATATATTTTAAGTTGAACCGTAATGTTCAGCGGTCTATTCTCATTTTTGGTGCACTTACTTTCTGGATCTTATACTTTATGTCACGGGATGTAGTGTTTTACCTGTCGCAATGGCTATTTTGGAAAAGTATATAATATGATTAAAAGAGCTTTACCTTTTTCTTCACTTTTTTGGATAGTCGGCGTCCTGACACTGTCTTATTTTTCAACATGGTTTCAGTCTGGTTATAAAAAGCGAATTGTGCCCTCTCAACAGACCGATCACTATGCTTCCACTATTGCCGAATCGTCTTCCGGAGTACTAAACTCGAATGGCGCCCTTGGTGCTACAGATTTTCCTTACTGCAATAATTGTGCAATGAAACTATTTAAAGGATATGTCATTTTCGGATTTCACAAACCCATTACAGATAAAATTGGAAGTGATCTGCGAGTCTATGAAGTTGACAATCTTTATGAGATGAAAGCTAAACCATTTCCTCGAGAATACGAAGTGTATGGCTCAAATGAATTGCAAAATTTTAAATTTATCGGATATGGATATGGCACAACAGAATTCGACATAAGAGGCACCAGGCTTCAGGAAATTAACTTTGTTAAGATTGTTCCCGCAATTAAATTTACTAAGTTTAGGCCTGATATTCAAAATTTCGTTAAAATCGATGCCTTAGAAATTTTGTAAGTGGATGTTTGTTAAATTTAGTCAGTAGAATAGTACTTGTAGCTTAAACGCAAATTATTTCTAGCA
>JAGRAG010000487.1:2866-4911 GCA_020435025.1 Bdellovibrionales bacterium
TTCCACAGAGTATCTCCCTTCTGAATACTCAATGGAGACTCTAAAGTATATCCTCGATGGTATCGAGTCTCGTAATTATGAATAGTAAATATTTTTCGAGATCCCCCTCCATTGGTCCATAAACCTATTTCTATTTTTTTTGCATCTCGAAAGGTGTTTGGCTTTAAGGTAATCAGACGAATGTTCCTACTCAATCTTTTAGAGATTTGAATAGAAAGTTCATTATCAAAAGACTCAGGTCTTAAATATAAGCCCTCGATGCGATCAAATTGCAAAGAGTGTTTTAAAGAACCATCTGTCTTTCCCATTTTGACAGTAATCCTTCCTTCTCGTGAATTTGATAATAGCGAAGGGTCCACCATAACTTCAGCGACCACACGCATACCTTTTTTTAACTCTATATATTGATCATCGGCATATTTACTCTTTCCAACCACACCCCCATGCCAAGCGGTAAGAACCCCGTATTTCTTAGGGGGATCAGCCATAATTCCATTCACAAATTGTGCACTGTCAACAGACCACTTGTAATCACTGGGGACGATTCTTAAAAAGATAAATTGAAAAGGTATACTAACATCTTGGCTTAGGTGAAATGAATTTACTTTAATGTCTCGATCTATTTCAAAAAGAGGCAGAACAAAGTGTTCATTTTCTAGTCTACTAAGAGTGACTGTGGTCTCATAGCTATCGGTTGATATTTTTTGCGGAGCCTTCTTGTTTGTATTATTCTTTCTAACCACTGCTTCTCCAAAAGAATGGAAAAACAATTCCGGATTCGACTCAAAAGTAGCAATAAAAGACTGCATTTGTTCCAAACTCTCAACTTTACTTACCTTTACACTATTAAATTCAATACCCCATGGAGGCATTTTATGTGTCACAAGCAACTCGATAATGCGATCATTTTGATAGTGAAACTGATCCGGATTACTTTTTCGCCTTTCAAAACCCAAATGACATTGCATGCAATTGTTTTTAAAAAATTCGATCGCTGGCTTTAAATCATACTTAAAATTACTTGCCTGTACACCTTCACATTGAACCAAATTTCTTGCCATCGCAGAATCAATAGAGGCACCACCCTCATTCACTCTTATGAATTTATTTAAAATTTTTTTACTCTTAAGATTGTGCGAAATGTATCCCATTGGATCTAATACAATTTCAGAATGATTTAAGTTATGCTTTTTGACCAACTTTTCTATCTCATCTTTTTCATGAAACCTATTTGCAATTAAAATAAATGCTACATTCAAATTTTCATTAGCCATTTCGGACAACTGAATCAGTAGATTGCTGATTATTGTTGGCGCACAAGATCTATTAATTTCCACGATTAACTTCGATCCAGGCCTATTAAGGGAAGGAATGATTCTCATCATCCAATTCGGAAAGAGTTCCTGCTTTTTTAGCTGAGCCGATCCATTCAAAGGCGAAAACATGACAAAGAAAGATAAGGCAAACAAAAGACCGGCCTTTACCAATATATGTGTAACTTTAAAGTTGAATCTGACCATTTTGCTAAACTGATTATCCATTAGCTGCTCACTCTCAACAGTTTTAACACATCCGCGTCGCGCATAGATTTATATTGCACGCGCTTCCCTTAAATAAAATCTTAGAAAAAAAAGTGGCTGCAAACTAGACACAATAGCCAACGATAAAAAGGGAGAATGCAAAACCTGAAACGTTCTCAACAACACATCTAACAAAGCCACACTCGCTCCAAAAGCGACTTGTCCGTATCGATCGTCCGGAGTTGTTCTTGGATCTGTTATCATATGAAATTGAAATATGACGCCCGCCATTGTGATAAGAGGACCAATATAGAAAAGAAGATGTCCATCAAAAATAATCATCCGAACGACACCTAGTAAGAAAAAAGTTCCAACGTAGGCAAGGCCCACCGTCGCTCTACCGGCTAAAAAACAAGCCATTCCACCTAGAGTCATGGCAATAGCAATATGATAAAAATCTACAGTCCATTGACTGGCTATAAGTGCTACATCATTCCGAAAAAAAGTTAGTGCGCAAATGACTCC
>JAGRAG010000488.1 GCA_020435025.1 Bdellovibrionales bacterium
CAAAAACCGCACGAGCGACCTGTTTGATGTCTTCGGCCCCAAGTCTAGTTGAAAAGACCCAATTAGATGAACTTGGGGTGGCATTAGGGGATAAGGCGATTAAAAACCTAGAATCCGAATCTGCAGAGCCGTAAAGCATCAGATTTATTTTGCAAAACTGGACAATAGTGCGTTGTCTTATTTTGAGATCTGCCGAAAAGAAAAATAGGAACGGAACTTCACCGTGAACCTCTTCAAGAAGAAGAGGAACTTGAAGGTGGCTTTCTTAAGAACACAGGAGGTGTGAGATGAGGAAGATCAGTGGAATTATACCGAGTTCGCCGCGAGTGACGACGGTAGATTTAGCCAACTCAGGCGCCTCTCGGCCAGGTATGCCAACCTTTGGCAGAGTTCAGGGAACGTCATCGTTAGCTAAAGCCAATAATGCTTATCTGACTTCATTTTCAAAAGATATCTCTATGGACCCCAAGCTTGGAAGACGACGCCCTATGGATCCGCAGATGCGACACGAACAGATTGTAGCCGATGTGGCTAATGGCTTCTTCCTAAAAAAAGCAGCAGAACACCAGTCTCCGACGGTAGAGGTTGGTCTACAAAAAAGTCCGAATTCACTAGAGACACAAAGAGCTTCTCAACCGCAATTTGATTTTCTGTCTGGCGAGGTGGAGTTACCTAGTCGCATTGAATTAAGTGGCGACCCCCGGCTGCAAGAAAGTTTAGATGAAACTGGTTCCAGTACGGATCAGGATATGGACACGGCCGTCGTCGGTCACAATATCGATATCACTATATAGGTAGGTTATTACGAAGCCATCTTCTAAGATCCAATTTAAAAGTTGGAAATGGAGCTTTATAGACCGATGGGTGCAAGGTCTTGTTTATCTTATTGTATTGTGTGAGAAAACTCTTTGTTTTTCGTCTCTTTCTTTTCTTTGCCAAATCACTTCAAACGTAAAATGTTCTCTTTCTAAGCTACTGATCTTTGCTATTTCCTTAAGCCGTCGTTGTCCGGCGATTTGATCAACGGTGACAATAATATCAAAGCCTTTAAAAATGAGAAAGCGAATGGTATCTAAGCTCCATTGAGGAGCCCCCATCTGAACCAGAACTTCCAAACGTTTAAGAGCTTCAGCGCGGGAGGAAGCGTGAAGGGTCGCCAAGCTTCCACGGTGTCCAGTAGACAGAGTCAGCAAGAGATCTTTTGCCTCTTGGCCGCGGACTTCTCCCATGATCAGTCTTTCTGGACGCATTCTCAGAGATTGTTTCAAAAGGGCTTCTTGAGTGATCTCAGGAAGGTGCCCTGCAGGATCTCGTCTTGTCAGAAGTTTTGTAGATAAACGGTTTGGAAGCGTGATTTCGTCAGTATCTTCGATGGCAACGACCCGACATTTTTCCGGTAGTTCTTTAAGACAGGCAGAAAGGAATGAGGTTTTACCTGATCCAGTCGTTCCTATTATAAGTATGTTTTTACTCTGTTGAATCAGGTTGTGAATCGATGTAAAAGCAAATTCATCGGCCCATTCCCTTTTTTGTAAGTCTTGAAGGCTCCAGCCGCAGGATTTTTGTCTTCTGAGAGTCAAGTGCGGATAGTTCGGAACTAGCGGAGGCAAAGCCAGGTGCATCCGAAAGCATTTCCACTTGCCATCGATAAAAGGATTTTTTAGATCTGCTTGAATTTTGGATTCAAACTGAAGGCGTTGAACAAAACTCATAAAAGTGGGAAGCGAAAGAAAAGTATCTTCGTGTCGAGAGAAATGTCCAAGACGCTCGATAAAGATATCATTGGGACTGTTGATGATGATTTCGGTGATCTCTTCGTCTTCAAGAAGAGGTTCTATAGGGCCGTATCGAAGAAGTTCATCATTCAGTCGCTGTCTGTGTGGGGCTTCTTCATTTTTAGTCAACTCGGCGACAACCAAAGCTAGATTTTTTTCTTGAGGCCCATAATTTTCAATGAATCCTTGGTGGATGTTGAGTTGCTCGTTGAGATTTTTAAGAAGAAGCTCTAGTTTTTCTTTAAGGATAGACATGGGGTTGTTTCCATTGTTCCGGCATGTGTCTTGGCTCATTGGTATTGTTAGAAAGCAGCAGTGGCTGGACAAATACTATGAGTTCACTGTCACTCGCCCTGTAGTTTTGACTCGAAAAGAGTCTGCCGAGAATGGGTATTGATTGCAGATAGGGAAGTCCCGACTGGTCTTGGCCAAGGTGTGATTGAATGAGTCCGGAAAGAGCAATCGTTTGACCCGACATTAGATCAAAATGAGAAGACACTCGATAGGTAGATAGTGCCGGGATCCCGTCGGCTGTCTTAGAAAGATCGAGCATAGAAACCTCTACGGAAATTTCAATACTGACTCTTCCATCCCAATCAGCTAGAGGCTTCATTTTCAGAAGCACTCCATGCTGTTTCCAAGTCACGGATGCCGATCTTTCAGAAACCAAGCGAATAGGCACTTCACCTCCGGCCAGGAATTGTGCTTGAGCTCCACTTCGGCTGAGGAGATTGGGAGAAGCAAGAATCTGCCCTTGCCCAGTGGATTCAAGACCCTTTAGGCGGAGCGAATAGTCTTCTGATGGATCTGGTGAATGAAGTAGTTTTGTCGCATACTCACTTTGCCAATCTATACCAAGAGTTCTTGAAAACGTACGATTGACTTCAGCAATAATGACTTGAAGACGAATTAAAGGCACCTCTGTGACAGCAACCTTTCGATAATTGATAGCGAGTCCAAACGGATGAAATACGGACTCCCATAGATTTTGGTGTTTTTTAAGAGGTTGATCTATCGTGACTGTAGGAACAGGGTGAAAGCTCAGTAGGGGAAGAGGCAGTTGATATTTTTTTAATTCTCTTTGAAAGTAGGTTTGTGCTTTCTTGACTATTTCCGGTTCCACCCGAGCAACAAAAGAGTACTCTTTTTTGGAATGGGCTTGAAAGGCTTTGGCTATTGCCAGCCAGTCACTCCATCTGTAAAGGTGCCCTTGAATTTCTAACTTCTCATTTTTCTCGTTAATCTTCAGGCCCATGCGGCCTTGAAGGGCCCGTTGTAGGTTTTGATAGTTTAAAAATTGGCGACTGGAGAGAACTTTAAAGCGTATCAGGCGATTCCCAACATATATGTCAGCGGTACCTCGTTTCTTAGCCGTAATCAAAAGATGCCTTCCCCTGTCAACGACGCTGATTGTTCGTGAATTTGAGATACGGATTTCAGAATCCGGAGGTACATTTAGAGTCTGACTGGTTCCTAGTTGTAGGATTTCTAGTGGCTGACCTTGAGCCGAAAAAACCAAAAATCCAAATAATAAAATCACTGTCTGAAATTTCCACATAAGAGCACCTCAGCAGGAGGTTCTGCAAACAGGGGTGCATTTTCTCAATTCGATGAGGGTGTCTCGGCAAGGGTTGTGTCCGAAATTAAAGTATTTTTGTTCGAATTACGGAAGCAAAAAGGAGGCGACAAAGCGTCCTTTATCCCATTTCAAATCGATTTCGGAACCAAGTTGTTTAAGAAGCGCTTGCGAGAGGCTGAGGCCCACTCCGAGACCTTTGGAGTGGTTCATAATATCTTCGTTAAGTGAAAAGGGTTTCAATACCGTTTCTAGCTGTTTTGTGGATACCTTTGGACTGTCGTTGCTTATTTCAAACAAAAGGGCTTCATCTTTTTCCGAGGCCTTTAAAAGGACTGCTGTTTTGTTTTTAGAAAAGGTCACCGCGTTTTTTGTGAGTTCATGAATTATAGTTGCTAGTTTTTTCCGATCCGTCTTAAAGGACTTTAAG
>JAGRAG010000489.1 GCA_020435025.1 Bdellovibrionales bacterium
GAGTTGGTACTGTCCGAATCAATAGGCTAGTTGTTGGATGACTGAGATGAAAAACACTGTGAATATCCAGGGCTCCTGGCCGCACTTTAGTTCGTGAACCCTCCTGCCAAATCTCAGCATTTGCGACATTTAAGTCTCCAAATCGAATGGCACTACGAGGATTCATCTCTTCGGTTTCAAAATCGTAGTAGATGTTTAGCGAGTCTCCCTTTAACTGGAACTGTACGGCGGAAAAATCATGATGGTGAACATTTACCTGACCACCCCACCAATTGAGAACTTCAATAAGGAAGCGACCATTGTTAAACATCTGAAAGTAAAAATCTGAAAAAGTCGATCTCACCTGAGCTTGTCTCACACTTGGATGCTCCATGAGCATGAGTTGACTTTTGACATCCTTTAAAAAAGAGAGATCCACCTCTCCTGTCAGATCCCAGACAACGTCTTGAAAATCATCAGTCGAGTAATTGGCCTTCTGCCATTCTCGTTCAATCTTATCCGTTAAATCTAAAACCGCATTATACTTTTCTTTCAAATTTCTATCCATTTTAGACTCCTAAGCCAGTAGCTTTCTTTGACATTCTTGTATCAAATGAATCGAACGCGGCAGACAGACCCTTTCTACAGTTTCTAGGTCCAACACACTTTGAATTGCATCTAAAGTACTTTTGCACATTCTGTCTGAATGTGGATGCACACGAAGTGGCTCTTCATTCTTTAGGAAAATTTTTCTGGAAAGCATCACTTCCGTCGCCACCACAATACTATGGATCACTTTGTCCATCGGACGCGTGCGGTTTAAGATGGCAGAAAGCGCCCAGGTCTCCTCTTTTGCTATATCATCATAGCGGAATTGTGGATGGCTGAGTTCATCAATAAATATCAAGGTGTGTGTGAGTTCATGAATCAACATCTCCACGATATCTTGAGTGGAAAGCTCATGGTTAATCGTCAACCACATCAATCCAATGCATTTACTCGATGTTCCGCCATGTGCCTTTAAACCAGATTGATTAGTTTCAGATCCGGTGATCAAAATACTGTGAATACATAACCGAAAGAGATCCCAAAGTTCAAAATTCATTTTATGCAACTGTTCCAATGCCAGCTCCACACGTGCTACTCGAATAGCTTGTTCTTCGCTATTGTAAAACTCTCCCACCATCTGTTCTTGATGCAAATCATTGATCCGACTTGCCGAAAAAGCCTTGCTGAGTTGTTGTGCCCTTTTGGAATCTGTTATGATTCGATTTTGAGAATAGTTCACAGGATACTCTTTTTGATGAACACTTAAAAAATCTAGATAGGGTTTGCGTAAATCACTAGACGATTTAATTTCGGTCCCTTGGATATAGGGAGCAGCGATTCGAAAGACATTTTTAATATTTTGAGAAAAGCTGATTAAGTTGTACATATGGTTCTCCAACAGGTAAGACGCCCCCAGACTGGGGACGTCTTAGAAAATTTTAATCAAAAGCGATCATAATCATGCGTGAGTTAACTACGTTGCTTTCATAAGAAGCTTCTACAATCTCTTTTGTTTCTTGAATCTCTTCAACAGTAACTGTCTCAATGATTTTTTCGATATCCATTACTTTCTCCTTTCGAATTCATAGTCTCGCTATGTGGTGGTCGACATGAGCAACATCGACACCAAGTCTAAGAGAGCCCAAAACAAATGTGTTCGATTTGAGGCTCGTTTTTCCGACCTTTAGTCCATCATTTGAGATCGAATCCGGGATCCCGGATTTCAGTGGAATTTTGATTCTTTGAGACAATCCCTTGAATATTCACACATTTTACCCAAAAAACCGTTTGTGTGCTTCGCTTTCAGCGCCACGGCTGAGGAGTGAGTATTTATGGCTGCTCCGTTAGGCTAGGGCGGATGAAATATAAACCCTATATGGAATTAGAAGATCAAAGTTCAAGCCAAATGAAGGCTCAAAATTTAAATCCGGAAAGATGTTCGAATTTCGAAACTAAAAAGATACTGGT
>JAGRAG010000490.1 GCA_020435025.1 Bdellovibrionales bacterium
AATTCAGTTGATTGGCGATGGAGATGTTTCTGCGGGCGTTGCCACGGCCTGGCCAGATTCGGGTGTGGATTTACTGTTAGGAATTGGTGGGGCTCCTGAAGGAGTGATTACCGCGGCGGCACTTAAGTGTTTGGGAGGCGACTTTCAAGGGAGATTGAAGTTCCGTAGCGATGAAGAAAAACAAAGAGCCTTGAAAATGGGGGTTACGGATTTAGATGCTTCTTATAAGTTAGATGATCTGGCTGCCGGTGAGGTGATGTTCTGTGCCACGGGTGTCACGGATGGTCCTTTTTTGAAAGGTGTACGGCTCCTCCCTGGAAAGTTAGCGACCACGCAGTCGGTAGTGATGCGTTCTAAAAGTGGAACTGTTCGTCACATTGATGCCCGTCACAACCTTGGTAAAAAAGAGACCCTACAATGACTTTTCATTGTTTTTCTTGCAGTGCTGAGGTGGCTGTTAGTGATCGTGTCGGACGGCAAGAAACTTGTCTCTGTGGGGCGGATCTTCACGTTTGTAAAAACTGCCGCTTTTACGATCTTAACTCCTACAATGAGTGCCGCGAGACCTCTGCTGAAGTCGTTCGAGACAAAGAAAGTAGTAATTTCTGTGATTATTTTGAGCCAGGAGATCAGAAAGGTCAGGGTTCTAAAAAAGAGGACCTCTTAGCTGCAGCTGAGGCCCTTTTTAAAAAGTAAATGAGATCAGTTTGAGACGCTGTAAGGGACAAAGATACGAATTTTGGATCCGCTTTGACCAGCTTGGTCGTCTCGAATGGTCACAATGAGTTTGGTACTGCCTTCGCCATCTAAAGTTTTTTGAATGTCTCGACGATCTAGTTTGCGGCCATCGACAGCAACATCAATATTTTCCAAATCCACCATTTGCTCGACGTTAATATCAATAGGAAAGCGTACGTAAAGATGAGCTTTATTTTCTTTTAAAGCGAGATTGGTGTTCTGGGCAAGTAAAGAAAAACCGTTGTTGAAGCTTGCAGAACTAATGGGCTGTACCGAGTTATAAGTGGTTTGATCATTGTGTATGAGCTCTAAGTAACCTCGCCCTTTTTCATTTTCACCGGCATTTTTAATCTCTTCATTGTGTAAAAAGCCACTTAACAAGACAGGTCTTTGTTTTTTAACTCGTAAGATATCTTTTAGCACGGACTCGGGAGTCACTCCATTACAGTTGCTAATCTTAGCAGATTTCTCTCTTTGGTCGTTTTCGACACTTGTGTAGTTCCCACGAATACCTTCGGGATAATTGTAGCAAATGTCATTTTCATTGGATACGAAGATAACAATAAGGGCCGACTCGGGGAGCAAGAAATTGTCGGCTCGAATTTCTTTCAGGTTTGCTGTCGAAAGCGCCGCTTTTAATGAAGCCAATCCTAATTGACCACCATCCCCATCGGGGTCGTCTGGAATCTGTTCCATGCGTTTCATCAAAATAGAAGTGAATTCGTCTGCTGTCTTATAGACATCGTTCCTTAAAACCTTTGGGCTAGGAGTGTTGCTGCCAGGAGCTTCGAAGTTATACAAGCGACCTTGAAGGGCGGAACGTGAATTGGAGTGGGCAGGCAGTACGGCAGCCTTTACTTGAATTTGTGGATCTACATTGATTAGAAAAGTTTGAAAATCGTGAGCGACTTGTTTGAGCCGCTCTCGCCATTCGAATGACTTTTGCGTGTCGACAACAAAAAGAACGTCCACCTTGTCAGTGGACAGCTGAAGACGAGGCTGCTGAAAGTCAACTTTCATAACATATCTTTTCAGAGACGGTTCCGTAGGTTCAATAGGAGCTGGTGCTAGGTTGGTATCTTCTGGATTCGATCCTACTTGTTCCGCGTCGGGGGCTACGGGAACTGGTTGGGGAAGTACGGCGACAGGTTCTTGGGGGGCTTGCTCCTGATCTCTAAGGCCGGGATCGGTGATGCGAACAGGCTGTCCTCCCGGAGCACAACGAACGTTGGATCCGCTTGCAGGAACGCTGATACAACTATCCAGATGGGCGTGTTGTTGTTGGCCATTGGACCCATATAAAATAGTGACGGGATTGCCGTCTGATGCGATAGGGGGCTCTAAAGCTGTTTGGTCATCGGGACTGTTCACTGAAATGGCCTGTGTGGAAATGGGGAGTTCATCGGCATTAATGTGAAGAGATAAGGTAGAGCCCTCGGCTAAGTTAGGCTCTGTTGGCAGTTGAGGTGCTGCGGACGGAGAAGGTGTTCCTTCTTCTGTCTTTCCTTGCTCTTCGGGCTTCGTCGGAGGTTGAGGATTCGCGGCTCCTCTATTGTTAATGCGGGAGCGACCGTCACTTTTACTACAAGCTGTCATCCAACCCATAGCGAGCCCTAAAATAACGATCACCGCTAAGCGCACAGTCTGGTGAACAAAAGAGTTTTTCATACAGTCTCCTTCGACCTTGCAATAATTCAGTCACTAGAAGTGCAATTCTAAGTCCAACTTGATATGAATAAAAATCAATAAAAACATATAGTTACATATTTAACTAACCTGTATTTTGAGAAACGAGCGCAAAATTGGCGCAGAGTTAAAAAGGTGCCTGACACTTTTTCCAGTCCCTACTGCGTTATTTTTTAG
>JAGRAG010000491.1:0-3331 GCA_020435025.1 Bdellovibrionales bacterium
AAGAAGAGCTAAATATTGCGGATTTTGATTTTAGTGACAAAGAAAATGCAAGGAATGCATTGAGTGTGTTAGAAGATTCGCAAAAAACAGTCAACGGATATCGGGCCAATTTAGGTGCGATTCAAAATAGATTAATTTCTACCGACAATAACCTGTCAACAGCTATTGAAAACTTTAATGCGGCCAATGCTCGTATTCGCGATACAGACATTGCTGAATCAAGTGCCGAGCTTGCCAGAAACCAAGTTCTTCAAAATGCTTCTATCTCAATCTTAGCACAGGCGAATCAAAATCCGAGTGCAGCATTGAGACTCATTTCTTAAGGATTATGAATTTGTATAAAGAGCGGGGCCTCTCGCTCTTGATACCTTCCTACCTAGGAGCTTTTGCTCCTAGGGTATTTTAGGAACCAAAATGAGCGGAATAGCCTTGGTTCTTGTCAGGGCATTTGCTGTTTGTAATTACATCGCTTTATTGAGTAATTGACCTGTGTGTGTTGGATCCTCTTTTTGTTGTAGAAAATGCCAAAGGCCAGACTCGGGAATTCTGCGAACCACCTTTCCATAAGGGTCTTTAACAATAGCCACCTTAGTGTCACCGGCCTGAACGATTTCTACAGTCAGATGATTTTCTTTGATTCCGGGAAGATTCTTCATCGCTTCAAGAACTTGTTCACTTTCCTCATCGGTCATGGGTCCATGATAGGACTGATCGTTTTGATCTTCACGTTTTCCATTGGCGTCGCGATCATCATCGGTCTCACTGCTTTTAACACTCTTTTTCTCCGGAGCTTTCGCTGGAGGGGTAACAGAGTTAAAATTAGGAAAGATACCTTTAACGTTTACCATGGCTGGTAGATCGGTTGAAATTAGGAGGTTCTAGAGTCTTGCTTTAGGAGAACTGGCCCAAATAGCCATGAATTCTGGGTTTTCGACGAGGCTAAAAATAGTCTAGAGAGATTCAATGCAAACAATACTTTCGGGAACATCTGTTAGTGCGGAGTGGAAACTTTGACGGAAGAATTTTCGATTTCTATTCGTCAAAGAGGCAATAGTTTCTAGGGTTACGGACTTCCGTCGCAAAAAGACGTTTTAATCGAAGTTATCTCATGATTTTTCTTTGGCTCAGTAAAAGGTCCAAGCCATTTTATTGACTCACAGTATCTATGAGTTTTGTGCAAAACTAATTCTATCAAACCTGACCGTCATGGAGGACTTAAGGTGCCAGCAATTTCTTTTGGAGGATTAGCATCAGGCTTACCACCGGATATCGTCGAAAAATTGATCGATGCGGAAAGAGCTCCTATAAGAAATTTAGAAGGAAAAAAGGGCAACTCGGAAGCACGCCTTAAACTAGTCAGTGAACTGGAAACAAAAATTTCGAATATCAAAGGAACGATTGGAGACCTTGCCTCACGTAAAGGCTTTAATGATATCAAATTGGAAACGGGAGATCCTAATATTGTTCAAGGGACAGTCGATCCCAGTCAATCGGTTACAGGAAGTTGGAACATAGAAGTTATTGAACTCCCGCAAAAAGCAGCTGCCATCACGGCAGGTTTCCCAGATAAAGACAGAACCGAAGTGGGCGTCGGTTACTTTGTATTTAAAACTCCTGATGGAGAAAAGGAAGTCTACATTGATGGACAACATAGCACTTTAGAGGGAGTCGTACAGGCCATAAATAGAGCGCGTATCGGGATGAGGGCTTCGGTTATTAACGATAGAAAAGATGAGGAATATCCGTTTAAGCTTATGATTACTGGTGAACAAGTCGGTGACGATAGCAAGATTGAGTATCCCACACTTTATTTTCTAGATGGTGATATGGATCTTTACTTTGATGAGGTTCGTGAGGCGAAAAATGGAGTTGTCAAAGTTGATGGCTTTGAATTCGAGGTCAGTGACAATTCTGTTCAGGATGTGATTCCTGGTGTGACTTTGGAGTTGAAACAAGCAAGTCCTGGCAGAAGCGTCAATGTGAGTGTTAAAGAAGATCAGGAAGAGGTTAGCGCAAAGTTTGGAGACTTTGTGAAAACAATGAATGAAGTTTTAACTTTTATTCAAAATCAAAATCGCCTTAATGAAAATTCTGACACATCCAAAACGCTAGGTGGCGACAGTTTGCTCCGAAGCGTAGAAAATCGCTTACGTCGCCTCATTCAGGGTCAGCAATTTGGAATCAATGGCAACATCACTCGCCTGAATCAACTAGGAATTCAATTCAACAGAAATGGTACCCTGAATTTTGACCAGGAAAAATTCAACGCGTCTCTGGCTCGTGGACCAGAACATGTTCATGCCTTTTTTGCAGGAGATGGTTTTTCCACAGGATTTGTCGCTTCGTTAAAACGTGAAATCGACACACTCTTAAATTCTGCTTTTGGTCCGGTAACGAATCGAAAGCGAAGTTTAGAGAATAAGATCAAGCAGTTTGATGACTCAATAGCAAGAAAAGAAAAGCAGCTCGATAAAAAAGAAAAGACGTTAAGAAACAAGTTCGCCAAATTAGAGGAGACCATGTCTCGACTTAAATCTCAAGGTGGAGCTTTAGGTGCTTTACCTGGGGGAGGCGGAGGTCCAGTTGCGACTGGATAAACGAATTTGTATTAAAATAGGACAGAGATTGTCCGAAGAGACGTTGTGTTAATTTTAATAGGAACGGGAGACACATGAAAAAAAACGGATATCAGAAGTACAAAAAGACATCTGTAGAAAGTGCGAGTCGCGAAAAGTTACTACTTCTTATGTACGAAGGTGCGATTAAGTTTACAAAACGATCCATTATGGCTTGTGAATCCGGTGACATTGCTGAACGGGGCCAAAACATAGGGCGCGCTTATGATATCATTTTAGAACTGATGAACACTTTAAATCACGATTTAGGCGGGGATGTCGCTTCGAACTTGGAGCAACTTTATATGTTCATCATTGATCAATACACCAAGGCCAACTTATCAGGAGAGACGAAGCCTCTTAAGGATGCGCTACAAATTTTAGAGACTCTTCATCAGGGATGGATTGAGGCTATTGAAAAACTTAAGAAAGAAGAATCTGGAAGTGGTGAGAATAGTAATATGGGATCCAGGACTGCGTAAGGAGGAATCAAGGATGAATATTGTCGAGTTAATTAAAGAAAAAAATGAGTACCTTGAAAAGTTCTATAATGTAAATCTAGAAGAGATTTCTCGCTTTGCAGATGGGGACTTCGAAAATTTAGAAAATTTTTATCAATCACGAGCAGCCTTGTTGGATATGATATCTAGCGTGGATCGTCGCATAGAGGAATCCAATGTTTTAGATTCCGAAGAAGTGGAAATGTCCCCGGAAGA
>JAGRAG010000491.1:3409-3690 GCA_020435025.1 Bdellovibrionales bacterium
CTTAGTTTTATAGAAAAAGCGAAATCTGAAATTATCAAAGAGTTAGCGCAAGTGCGATCGGTGAAAAAAGCAGTCTCTTCTTACAAAGTAGGAATTCGAAATCTCACCATCGATGAAGAGGCCTAGTCAAAGGCCACGTTAAAAATTCATTTTTCGTTTCTGGGTGGGGACTCAATCTAAACATCCTCGCCCTTCCTCCAATCAAAAAAATGACACCTCAATGAAGCAGGAGTCAAGAATATGGCTCGATTCTAATTCTAATCGAACTCAACACATTTAAG
>JAGRAG010000492.1 GCA_020435025.1 Bdellovibrionales bacterium
AATGGCGAAGTTTTTTTCGATCAACTTCCTGGCGGAGAGTATACGGTTACAGTTTATAAGAGCAATCGTCCTATTGTTACTAAGACATTTATTATGGATCAGATAGACCAGGCGGTCGAAATGGATTTGTCCAAATAAACAGATCACTAACATTAGCTAGGCTTTCCAATTGCCTTTGAGTGAGTTTTTGGTTTTTGGTACGAAAGCTTTGGAACGTGGATGCGAGAAGCTCAAGTACAAGTCTTTTATGTCTGATAGCTATGTTTAAGACTAGCATAGTCGAGAACTTGATTCTGTTCTCGACTACGTATGGCAGCCGAATCAGTGTTTACTGAAGCAGGGCTGGCACCAATCTTTCCCTCAGTTGATTTTCTTGTAGGGACTAATGTTTTGATAGAGATGCACGCTTTCATAGGGGTGAGTTTTCAGGTGAAACTGAATGGTGGTTCCATCGTAAAATAAGGCACGTTCATCCCATAGTGTGAGGGCAATAAGAATGTTTGATTTTTCTCCTCGGGAGGAGAGACCATGTTCAATAATTGCTAAAGACCGTTGTGCCATTGGTGAGGAAACGTCTGCATACTTCTGCAGAAGTTGCGACAACTGATCGCTTGTGAGCACCGTGTATGAAGCCGCACGTTCATGGACGACCTCAAAAGGGCAGGGCTCATTTCCCTGTTTAGAAACGATCAAGCAGGCATTCCCATCTTTGGAGAATTTTATTTTTAGGTTCCATTCAATGGTTGGCTCGTTGATATCGGCCATGATGTCAGTGTACTTCAAAGTCACTTTTACTTCTGTACTGTAGAATTGATACGCCATAACTTTTGAAGGCATTACAGTGAGAAACAAAAATAAGATCCAATTTTTCATATCATACTCCTTGTTTACATAAGCTATGACGCAGCTTATACAATTGTGGTTGTTCCAGAGCCACTGACAAGTTCTGACGAAAAAGGGATTATGATGAATGTGTAAGAATATCGGTGGTTTGTCTTTTTTAAATTCGTGATTCGCGGCCGATGGGAGGGATCACATGAAGACGAGTGAGGCACTCAATAACAATGGCGCGGGTCAGGTGTACGGAAAACAGGCCATAAAAAAGTGAAAACTTCACCTCATAAAATCTTAAGGTGGCGTCCGCTAGGACAATAGCAAGTGCGAAGAGTAATTGATTTCGAGTTCTGACTGGGCTTGTGATGGGATCGGTTATATGAAAAAAGGAGTAGACATAAAAGATGGGTCCGGTCATCGGGATCAGTAGGACATCTAAATTCTGATCGAAGAGCTGGCTTCTGATGAAGGCAACTATTAAAAAGAGCAAGACGAAGCTGACAGAAAGCACCAGACGCTTGGCTCGATGACTGACCAATGCGCCGAGAAGAACAATAGATAGGGTCAGTAAAAACTGATTGTTCCAGCGACCGGTATTTGTTGAAACAAAGTCCCCCAATAACGTTAATCCGAATACGACACCAAAATTATTAGGATTAAAAATATGTTGTCCCCTCAAGCGAATCAAATTCTTAGCCAAGCTAGCAACTAAGCCAATGACGATAAAGGGCCAAACATAAGATGAGAACACCAAAAATGATAATCCCAGAGCTGTGATCAATCCGCTTAAAGGAAGTAAGTTCAACCTCTTGAACTTTAAATTGTAAATGTAATCTGCTGAAACAATAGTTAGGACGACGCTAAATAGCTGTAAAAAACTTCTTCCGAAATCATTTGAGAGAATCGTATAGGTTGTATAAATGAAAAACATACCTACGAATGGCCACCTAGGATCATTCAGTTTAGGTATGATAAGCTTCATTTGCTACCTTTCCGTCACACGGTTGTACTGGTTGAGAGTGTAATCACTGATCAATTGTACCTTTCCGGAAGGCCATTTTACTTCAATTTTTTTAATTTTATTGCCTTTGCCTAGTCCAAAGTGAATTCTAGAGTCACTTTGAGACATGAATCCATTGTTATAGGCCAGATACTTCACAAGAGTTCTCTGATCGAAATAAACCTTAACAAATGAGCCAATGGCGTTTCTATTAGAAGATGTTCCCGTCAGTTGAAACCCAATCCAGTCATTTTTTGCCAAAGGAACATTCTTATAAAACTTTAGGGGTTGATTGTAATTGACTTCGACAAGGCTAATATTTCCACTATTTAGGTAATCAATTGCCGCAAGTCCGCGACCATCGGAATCATCTTGTTTGAAATCAGTCTCGTTTGCGACGTTACGGAATTGATTTCCTTCATTTAGAAAAAGGCAGTTTTGTTGTTTTCCACTCCAGGAATAGTCCTGTAACGCGGGCCAATTCCTGGAGTCCGATTGATACTTTCTAGAAGCTCCGACCATCTGAGTGAATTGAAACCAATAGCTCTTGTCAGTTTTTCCAGTCATAAAACCATTTGAAATAATTAAGTCTTCATCAGTGTCGTTATCTAAATCGGCAAATACGGCAGCCCAGGACCATTGACAGTTATGAATCCCCATCAAATTGGATGTGTTTTCAACCTTTAGATCCGAGCCCTGACCTTTTATCTGCCAGGCTTCGTTTCCACTCACTGTTACTTTACTTTGAAAGGTGTGACTGACAAAGACAGTAGGTACGTTCGTCTTTTGATCCAAAGTCGCAATGGTTGCACTCATCCCTGTTCGACTTCTTGATCGAGCAAGTAACTCTGACTTGTCTATAAATTGCGTTCCATTTTGATTTAAAAAAAGTTTATTTGTGTTGTAGTCCGTGGCCATCCACAAATCGGGAAATCCGTCGCCTTGAAAGTCATAAACGGCAATGGCCTGAACAAAACCACTGCTTTTGAGTCCCAGATCCACTTCTTCAAAGGTGTTATTGCCCTTGTTCTTCAGCAAGACAATCGGCCCACCATTGTCAGCCTCCATCACACTATTTGGAGTGAAATAAAAGGTGTTGGGATTTAGGACATCAAAGGGTTTGAAATAGGCCGCATAGACAATATCAATATAACCATCTCTGTTAAAATCGAGGAAATTGGAGGCAAAGGAGAACATATAACTCTTAATGCCGCTTTGGCTGGTGACATCGGTAAAAGTCATGTCTCCATTATTTATAAATAATTTAGGGATGTAATTGGTGAGCAAGAAAAGATCTTGATCGCCATCATTGTCAAAATCTATAAAGTTAGCTTTCGAAGAGACCACTTTTTCGGTATTGATAAAGCCGATGTTGGATTTTTTTGAGATGTCTTTAAAATATCCTTTTCCACTGTTCAGAAGAAGCTGATTGGGAACGCCGGGCTTGGAGTTTGTAAAGTAAATATCGGGAAATCCGTCGCCATTGATATCAGAAACCGCGACACTTGGAGAGATCCGCATTAGATGGGCCACATTGCTTATTTTTTTAGGAAAGCGACTATAGGATTCGTTCCGGTAGTTTAATTTGACTTCGCTACTTGCTTCCAACAGATTGAAGCTTAAATTTTCTTTATGACTTTCTGTCTCTTTGCATCCAATGGAAATCGCAAAAACGAAAAGAATGAATGCCTTATACTGAGTCCGCAGATGGATTCCTCCCCCCAATCACTAATACTTAAAATTATTTGTAAGAAAACTAAAAGTCAAATTATAAAAATCGAACTTGCCACAGCACTTTTCTCCGGTGAAATGAAGCGATTTTTAACTTAGTATTTAATGTGTTGTTAGTTACAGTCTTAGAAGAGACAATATGTTTTTGTGTGGGAAAACGACTTAGCAATTATGAGTGAATTAGCTATCGTAAAAGTTGCGCTTCATAGAGAGTGTTTAGAACAAGGGATCTGATCTATGACTTGGTTTATTTTATCGCTGGCTGTTTTGCTTTCGACAATTCCTTTTCCTTCTGATGCATTAGAGGAAAAAGCTTTTGTCCATCCAAATTTGCAAATGTCCCAGAAGCTGAGGCAGCTTGATTTGTTAGACAATGAGTCGAACGTATTTGAGAACAACATCGAAAGAGCTGAGAGGGTTTTAGGTCGTACCCAAGCCAGTTCAGACAAAAAAAACGCTAGTAAACTGTTCTTTGCGGCTCATCAGTACCTTGTTGGTGGACAACCCGAACAGTCAATCAATGTTCTGAAAAGAGTCCTAAAGATCAGTGATCTTGATAAAAAAGATAAAATACGGGCTAAATACGAAATGGCGGTGGCCTATTTTCGTATGGGGGAAAGAGATAACTGTATTAAACATCACTCTACAGACTCTTGCCTGTTGCCCATTAAAGGCAAAGGAATTCACGGACAACGAAAAGGAGCGAACGAGGCTGTTGAATTACTTCTTGGCTTAATTAAAGAAGATCAAAATAAGAAAAATAGAATGAAGTATAAATGGTTGTCCAACATTGCGATTATGGCCCTTGGCAAGACTCCTGACCAGTACCAGCTAGCAGAGAAGATTGATACAGGACCGAATGACAACAAGTTACTGGATCGCTTTTCAGATATCTCCAAACGGCTTAATGTCAACACAGTTGGCCATGCTGGAGGAGTCATATTTGATGATTTTGATAATGATGGCGACTTTGATTTAGTGGTCTCGTCCTCGTTCTTATCAGATCAGATCCGTTATTTTGAAAACAGCAACGGCCGGTTCCTTGATAAGACACAAAAAGTCGGACTTGAGGGGATCACAGGAGGTCTTAGTATCGTTCAAGCGGACTACAATAATGATGGCCATCTCGATTTTCTTATTTTAAGGGGAGGATGGCTCTTTCTAACTAGAGGAGGGAACCACCCCAATTCTCTGATCAGGAATAATGGGGATGGGAGCTTTACGGATGTCACCGTAGAAAGTGGACTCCTGAGCCTCTATCCAACACAGACGGCAACCTGGGCAGATTTTGATAGAGATGGAGACTTGGATCTTTTTATTGGCAATGAACTTTTAAAAGACGATAGCTCTTCAAAAAATTGGGAGTTTTATCTGAACCTTGGAAATGGAAAGTTCAGGGAAATTTCAAAAGAAGTCCGTGGTATTCGTATCAATCATGAAGTCATTAAAGCGGTTGTCAGTGGCGACTATGATAATGATGGAAATATGGATATTTTCATTAGCTCTTGGAACGATAAAAATCATCTTTTTAAAAACAAGGGTCAGTTCAAATTTCAAGAGATGGCGGCTTTAGCAGGTGTTGAAGGCCCGATAGCCTCATTTCCGGCTTGGTTTTGGGACTACGATAACGATGGTCATCTAGATCTGCTTGTTTCGGAGTTCGTATTTGATTATAAGACGGACATTTCTCAATACTTTTCTACCCACGGACCACTAAAGCCGACTGTCAATATTCCGGTGATCTACAAAAACTTGGGAGATGGGAGATTTAGAAATGTGTCTGACAAGATGGGCCTCAACTACGGAACACTTTCGATGGGTGCAAATTTTGGTGATGTCAACAACGATGGTTTTTTAGACTTTTATATGGGTACGGGGGCTCCGGGCATGGATTTCTTGTTCCCAAACAAAATGTTTTTAAATGACAATGGAAAGAAGTTTGTCGATGTCACTACCGAAGCTGGACTTGGGCATTTGCAAAAAGCCCATGGGATCTCGTTTGCTGATTTTGACAATGATGGGGACCAAGATATCTATGTTGTTATCGGTGGACTGTATTCAGACGATACCTTTCAAAATAGTCTTTTTCAAAACCCTGGAAGTGACGGTAGTAACTGGATCCGACTGACACTAGTGGGAGTTAAGTCCAATCGAAGTGCCATCGGCGCTAAAGTGAAGATCACTTTGCAGGATAATGAAAATAAAATAAGGTCTATTTACCGAACCGTCAGTAGTGGCGGTAGTTTTGGGGGCAATCCACTGGCTTTGGAAATTGGGCTGGGGAAGCCACAAAAGATTCTCTCTCTAGAGATCACTTGGCCGAGGGAGGGACTTGTCGAAACTTTTAAGAAAATAGACATGAATAAAAGATATCGTGTGATCGAAGGAACTCATAGTTTACAAGAAGCAACACAAGGAAGCGCTTCGAGATGAGCCACGATAGAAAGCGGTTCGTATGTGTTCCCAGTACTGACGGTAAGTAAAGAATATGGCCGTTATTAGAAGTGGGGTTTACCTCCGTTATATTGACAAGGGGACTATCCTAAAATAGCGTTTTTATATGCGGAAACTCTCTGAATTTATAGCAAGCTTTGTTCAAAAATTTTCTCAAAGAAACGATGAACATCAGTTTATTTCTTGGATTCTTCTGCGCTTGATTGGCTTAGGCTCTTTTATGACCTTGGCTCCACTAACAAATAAGATTCTTGCCCTTATCGGGAAGCAAGGTATTTATCCAATTTGCCAGTTGCAGTCGGAGCTTTATGGTCGACAGGGGATAGCGGGCGTTGTTATGCACCCGACGCTTTCCTGGATTTATTGCAGTGACTTTGTTATTCAACTGATTCTTTATACAGCGGTTGTTTTGTCTTTCTTGATGTTCATCGGATTTGATGCCGGATGGATTCTTTTTACGATATGGATTTGTTTTTTATCCTTGTCACAGATGAGTGGGATATTCTTGTCGGAAATGTGGGATGTGTTTTTACTAGAGCTGATTTTTTTATCTCTATTTATCGTAAATTGGTCATGGCGCCCGATTTTTTTAAGAAAACCACAATCCCCTCCCTATTTTGTCTCAGTTGCCTTTGTTTGGATTGTCTTTAAGACTATGTTGGGTATGGGACTTATAAAGTTCTATCCGATCGGAGAACTGTGGAGCAGCTCCGTGGCAATTAAGCTATTTTTTAAAAATGTTATTTCGCCGACAAA
>JAGRAG010000493.1 GCA_020435025.1 Bdellovibrionales bacterium
GCTGTCACCGTGAATAAAATTTTAGTTAAAGATGCTAGATCATAAAAAGAATATTCACTACCCATCTGTAAATCAATCTTCTTGTGACCCTTAAAAAAGGCCTGAATATGCAGACTTTCTGTCGCTAAAAAGAGATCTCCACGACACTCTTCTAGAATCTTTTCGCTAAGTCTTTTCTCGAGTAGAGACATAGGATCTAAAAACTTCCCGTTAAAACTTTAAGTTTTCCGCGCTTTTTTTCAAGAGTGAGCTCCGCCGACGTATTCAGTGGCAAGACTTTCTGACGAACACCATGTCCAATAGGCATTCCTTGAAACACCGGAATTGTAGATTCATTGGCAAACCTTTGTAAAATCAACGGGACCTTTGAGACTCCTGTTGCTGGCTCTTTGCCCCCAAGAAATTCTCCAAAAACGACTCCTCTTGCCCCCTTAAAGTATCCAGACAAGGTCAACTGCATCAACAGCCGATCCACCTGGTGAGCTCTTTCGCCTATTTCTTCAAATACGACGATCTTTCCCTTTGCAAACGTCTGAAAAGGCGTTCCCATACATGATGCTAATGTCGCCAGATTACCTCCCGCCACTTTCCCCCGGAGGCGGGTGACTTGAGTGGCTATTTCATTCATTGGTCTCAATCCTGAGAACATGACCTCAGCGGCCTCGCCAAATAAAACCCGTTTTAAAATCTTCTCATCTTCGGGAGTGATTTTTTTATCCCCCAATCGATCCAACATAGGTGCGTGTAGGGTCGGCCAACCCCAAAAATCATTTAAATAATGATGGAGTGTCGTAACATCACTATAGCCGAGCAAAATTTTACAATGCGAAGGAGGCTTTAATTTTTTAAGTCTTTCTAATAGCCGAATGGACCCGTAGCCTCCACGCAAACACCAAATTGCAGAACTGTCTTTTGCTAACAACGAACGTTTGAGTTCTTGGTATCGTTTTTCATCCGTGTTGGCACACAAAACATCCTTACCGATCAGATCGCGACCGACTCGTGGAACGAGGTTCCATCTCCTGAGCGCCTTTAATGCATTTTCAATCTCTGACGTTCCCGTTGCAAAACCTGGGGCAATCACATCAACCACATCCCCTTCTACAAGAGAGTTCCACTTTTTCACTACACGTTTCCTCATTTTCTGACTCATGATTACAGGCTATGTGCTAATATGATTTGCGTCAAATAGGCATTGAGTATCTCGACTGTAAAAATGGCGCTATCCGTCTTGCCGCTTTAAACAAATAGATCCTACGATATTTTCTGCTTGTCTTTATGCACACAGGTCGACTCGCCCGGATTAGTTGAGCAGACTTGTTTACTAACCCTGCTACAAGCGGATGATCCAATTGAGATATATGTAGCCAGCTTAGAGATTTGCGCAAGATCCACTCAGTGAAGCGAAGGGGGCCTTCATGTTTGATAAATTCACTACATTTTTTTTAATTTCACTCTCTTTCCTACTTTGCCTAAATTCACAAGCCAGATCGATACCAAATGCTTTAAACACTTCTCGTTCTATTGAGTCCCTTCTTCAAGAAATTCAAATGACTCAATTTCAGTTTAAGGAACGGGGCTCGATGTTTGGTTATGTCTCGACTCAAAGTTGTCTTTACACTTCAGAAAGGCTGCTGATCCTTCATAATTACTGTTTTCCCAAACGCCAGTACCCGGCTCGAAGCTTTACAGTTATCAGCCAATCTCACGGCACTTTTTATTTCTATGAAGAAAGCTACGGTAACTTTTTAAAAAGAGACATCGAACTTCGACACTTTCCAGAAGTGATTGTCCCAGAACTGCCCGCTGACTTTCGCTCTTTGGATATCGCCCAACTTCATCAAATATTTAAAGACATTTACTACACCTACAACAATCCCGCTTGTTGGTCCACCAACTACTCCTCAAATTATAATGGCCCTGATTCTCGCTGCTATCGCACAGATACCCAACTCCACCAAGATTGGTTAACTGAGTCTCTCACTCTTGTGGAAGATCCCTCTGGTTGGAAAGATCTTTTTGATCTCTTAGAGGGAAAAATTATGTAACGCTGACGCCGAATTTAAAGGCATCCGCTTTTGACTATCAAACATGCATTCAGGGAGGACGCATGAACATCTATCGGTTATTTCTAGGACTTCTTTTTTGTTTTTTAACACTTTCTTCTTGGGCCACCAGTCTGGGGCCACAGAAAACGGCCGTGTTCCTCTTAGATCATCAACACTTTCTCAATGACCCCACCTCACGTCCAAAAAAAGATCAAATCTATGAAGCTCTTTTCCAATCTCCGTATTCTTTAGCCGCTTTTTACAAAGAATCCTCTTACGATCGCTTGCAGATCACTGGAAACGTTTTTGGTTGGTTTCAGGTTGATGCCACTCAATGCCTTCTCAATGAGAAAGAGCTCGTCAAGCTGACCAAGAATGCCATCGATTGGACCGACTGGGATCGAATCATCGTTCTCTCCTATTTAGATCCAACACTTTGTCCCGATGTTGGGTTAGGTCATTCCACCTTTGGAAAGATCCAAGTTTCAACTCCTAACGGTACGGCACATGTCTCGCTCTCTTTTGCTTTACTGAACAATCGATTCGTTCTCCCTCAGCTTCCCTTCCAAACTCTTTCTGGAATCACATCTTCCGTTGTCGCTCATGAGTATGGACATGCTTTAGGAATCTATGGACATGCCAATTTGTATGATTGCGGCCGTCATACCGTCTCGCCAGATTGGAAAGAGTGCCATCAAGAGGCCATCGCCGACCGTTTTTCGATTATGGGTGGTGAAGGGGTTTATAGAGTCGGCCTCCATCACAATGCCTGCCACAAAGAGCAACTTGGATGGTTTCAAAACAGTCAACTTTTGGACGTCGCCCCCAAAGCGCATCCACAGGTCTTTCGTATCTATCCCTATTCTTCACAAGATAAAGATCGCATAGTGGCCATCAAGATAGCTCTTTATCAACCGATTCCCATTGTGACCGAAAAAAACGTAAAACTGTCCGTTTTGCATCTAACAAATCGCACGGCCGAGGGATTTGACCGTCGCATTGAAGATTTAAAAAAAAAAAAAAAATACT
>JAGRAG010000494.1 GCA_020435025.1 Bdellovibrionales bacterium
ATCCTATCGCTATTATAAAAATGCAGTGCCAAATTCTCTTACGTCAGTTTACTAACGGAAATTTAAACCGTGACCTTATAGATAAGGGTTTTCAAAGGATATTAGATACGATTGCTCGAATTCAGAAGGTTACGAGTGGTCTCCTTATGTTCGCAAGAGACAATACTTTGATTGAGAGAGAAGTCACATCCGCATATGACCTAGTGAATAATGCGCTCAATTTAACTCAAGAAAAGTTTAAATCGAAAAATATCAAAGTTATTAATAAGGTAGAAAGAAACAATTATTATATAAAGGTCAATGAATCGGCTCTTTCTCAAGTAGTTATTAACCTTCTTAATAATAGCTTCTATTTTATAAATGGCTTGGACTCTGCTTGGATAGAAATTGAGTCTAGTGTGAAAGACAATAGTTTTCTGGAAATCTCTTTTATCGATAGTGGTGAGCCAATATTGCCTGAAATTAGAGACAGGATTTTTGAGCCCTTTTTCTCGAGTAAACCTATCGGAGCCGGAACAGGTCTCGGTTTAAGTGTCTCAAAAAGCATTCTTAAGGACCATGAAGGTGATCTCTACCTGCGAGAAGGAGAGCACCCCTGTTTTGTTCTTAGAATCCCTCTCAGTAACTCTTCCGGAAAACAAAAATCGGCTTAGGGCGGGTGGGCTCACCAGAAAATTTTCCTATTTCCGTGGCTCTAAAAAGTGAGCAAAATGTTGCAAAATAAATCAAATGCAATTTCAGGCACTTATCTCAAAATAGGAAAAAAATGCCGACAGACCCTAATTTTCTCACAATGAATCGCCGATAGTTAATATGTGGGTCACTTATGACTCGTGATGATTCAATCCTTATGGAGGTATTTAATGGGACGTAAGATGCTCATCTTTGTGAGTGATGACAATATGGCGACACAGCAAGCGCGATCGTTTGCTGAGAACAATGGTGCTGAATTCCACGGTTTTACGACTTCGGAATGGCGTTATAACCTTGAGGATCCTAAATTCCGTGAAAAAGTTATGGATGGTGTACCTTCATTGGTTAGCGGATCAGCAGTTGTTGAAGGGGGAGCTAAGATACTTCCTTTTCCAAATCAACAGGTTTCCAGTGCTCACTCATCATCAAACAATCAAGTTGGTCCAGTGAAAACCATTAATGAATTGGAAAGCATTGCTATTGAAAATGCGATTCAAGAATTCAATGGAAATCTGACGGAAG
Organism: Bdellovibrionales bacterium; assembly: GCA_020435025.1. GTDB lineage: Bacteria > Bdellovibrionota > Bdellovibrionia > Bdellovibrionales > UBA1609 > JAGRAG01. Next base: position 1,216 of record JAGRAG010000494.1, read on the forward strand.
CGGCTAAGGCACTAGGAATTGGTCGTGCGACACTTTATCGTAAGGTTAAACTTTACGGTATTAAGGCGTCTCGTGAGCGAAAGAAAATGGTTGCCTAAAAAGTTATCATTGAAAGTGGATTTTTAAAAAAGCCGGGTTGTCCCGGCTTTTTTATTGAGAGCTTCGAGCCAGGTATCTTTTCCAGATCTCTCGAGTTCAAGGTCGTAGTATAGAATCTCAATGGGCCAAACCCCTCTTTGTTCGATATTGTAGTTTGCTTTTGAAATGAAATTAGCTTCCGGAATAGAGAGGGAATATCCTGGACCAAGCATTGGCATCTCATACCATATTCCCATCACCATTTGACCAGAGCTAGCCGCGCCTAAGACCAGGGCGCGATCGGACTCTTTGACAGCCTGGGCAAAGATCTCAGAGACGGAGGCTGTGTTAAAGTCAATAAGCAGAGCAAGTTTTTTGGAATAGCAAGGGTAATCAGAAAAGGTATTCAGATCAATTTTTCGCGCCTTATAGACGGTTTCAAGTTGATAAGCTGTTGTTGCATTATCTTGTAAGATTTCATGAGAACCTTCTTTGTAGCCTTCTCGAAGCAAGGATCCGGTATGAGTTGGAGTACAAATAAACGAAGAAAGGGCTCTCAACATAGCGACGAAACTTCCTCCTAAGTTTTGGCGAAGATCTATGATGAGGTATTGGTATTTTGAAAACTCCTGAGAAAGGTCTCTCCATAGATCCTTGTCAAAGTACTCGATTCGAAAGCTGCTAATTTCTAAAACGGCCATCTTTGAAGAAAGAGGAATCAGTTTCGGTGCTTCATCTATTTTAATTTCAGCAGGTTCAATATGGATTTCTAGATTTTTTTGCCTACGAAGGATCGAGTACAGGCCTGAGCTAACCTCAACCTCGTGGGCACTGAACAGACCCTTTCCATTAATGGCCACGACTTCATCCCCTTTTTCCACTCCGGCCTTTTTGGCGGGGCTTTCGGGATCAATTTTGTAAACAATAAAGTGTCCGTCGATACCACGGGCTTGCATTCCAGTATTTTTCGCTATTCCCTGCCAAATTTGCTTATCTTCCTGTGGGGTGTAAATGGCTAGATGAGAGACATTGAGCTCAGATAAAGAGTCTGAGATCCTTCGAAGTAATTGGACTTTGTCGGTAATGGGTTTCTGGGCTTGCTGAATACACCTTTCGGCCCATCGTTGAAGCTCTAGGCTTTGATCATAAAACCGTTCGTCAACCAGGTGGCAGACGAATAGGAAAGCATCTTTATACGACCGAGTTTGTACGAAGTAAAAGTTCATAGCAAAGGCTGAAAAAGAAACAATGATAATGCTGAGATATAGAAGACCCTTTTTTTTCATTAGTAAAGAGTATCATTTACCTATACGAGTCGAAAGAGAGACAAAGGTCGTGAAGATCTATACTGAGCGAATTTTGTAAAGTAAACTATTAGAATGGTTCAACTTCATAGCCCCATGATCTATACAATTGCCGGTATTGCCTTTTTCATGTTTGGTATGACATTGGCAAGTAAGTATCTTCAACGTCTTGCAGCCAATCGCATTACCGAGCTCCTTGGAAAGCTTTCGGATCGTCCATTTTTAGGAGTGGGAGTTGGGGTTCTTCTGACGGTTCTGATTCAAAGCTCTGGAGCTGTTACTTCTATGTTAGTGGGGTTAGGTACAGCTGGAGTTATTAACTTGCGGCAAGTAATGAGCGTCATATTAGGGACGGCCATTGGTACGACGGTTACTGTACAGTTATTGAGTTTGAATGTCGCTCAATATGGTCTGGCTATATTTTCATTTAGTTTCACGGTTTACTTTTTAACAGATAAGAGAGTGACCCGCCAGATCTTCGGTGTGCTAATGGGGTTTGGCCTCATATTTTGGGGGCTAGAGTTAATTGGCGTTGGCACGGAGTCACTTCGGAACAGTTCTATCTTTGTTGAGTATTTAGATTATTTGTCTGAAAACCCCATAGCAGTAGTTGCGGTTTCCTCAATTTTTACGGCGATTGTTCACAGTAGTGCGGCAACCATTGGATTGGCCATGAGCCTAACCTATTCCGGACTGATCAGTTTTGAAAGCTCCTTGTATTGGGTTTATGGAGCCAACATAGGAACCACAGCGACGGCTCTTTTGGCAGCGGCAGGAGGCAATTATATTGGAAGACAAGTGGCGTGGGCTCACTGTTTCTACAAAGTGATAGGAGTGGGGGTATTTTATTTTCTAACCCCTTACTTTGCCTCATTGTTTTCTGGTATATCTGTCCAAAGAGACATTGCAAATGCTCATACTCTTTTTAATATTGTCTTAGCTTTATTCTTTTTTCCATTTATCAAAATTGGCTCCAATTTTAT
>JAGRAG010000495.1 GCA_020435025.1 Bdellovibrionales bacterium
TAATTTTCATAGTTTTTTAAAATTTTTATTAATGGGTGTAGCGTCTGTTTTGATGACAAAAGGCGTGCAAGCGCTGAACAACAACTTTGATTTCGAAGTTGTTCAACCGGATATGTCTCAGCCTCTTGTTATAAAAAGTAAGGCTTCTCTGAGCGTTGCTGGAAATCGCCCTCAGTCTTACTACGAATATGTGATACAGATGAACGTCTATATGACACAAGTCCATTGGTACTCTCAAGAACACCTAAAACAGGAATTCCAACTCGTTCAGCAAGCCCTGGATGTCTGTAAGATAAAAATCGAAGTAAAAAGTGTTTATGATTTAGCAGTTCCTCATTGGATGACTTATTGGGAGTCTTTCGAGTTCAACGAAGGTGAGGTGACTGATTGGGAGAGGTATTTCTTTAGTAAGTTTCCTGAATCTGATGCGGGAATTCTTTTTGTAAAGAGTATCGATTGGACAATTGGAACTGATGGTACAACAGCAGTTGGTAATGCCCCCTTTGCCATTGAGAAGGGACTTCTGAAGCATAGTGATGAGCATCAGTTTTATGAAGACCACATAATGGGTCACGCCGTTGTTGGAAAGGCTGGTAGAAGTAGATGGTCGATGGCCCATGAGATTGGTCATGCCATCTTAAATTTAGAACATCATGATGACCCAGAAAACATCATGTTCTTTTCTCAGTTAAGAGCTCAGAATTCGCGTTTTACTCAACAGCAGTGTGATCGTGCTATTCAAACATCTCCTAAAATCCATAAAAAAGAGTTCGGTTATTGAGATAATCTTTACAGCAAGAGAGTAAAATTCCTAGGAACAGAAAAAAATGTGGTAGATAAACCCTGTGGTTAAGGATCGAGGAGACCTTTATGTGGAAGAGTTTTTTTGCACTATTAGTTTTTTTATCTGGTACGGCTCAAGCTGATTGCTTTGTTTTTAAGGACTTTGAGGGTACAGAAGCGATTGAGTCTGCGCAACTTTGCTATACAGAATTTAAATCCGAACTAGTTAGTTTTCAGCTTGTTTACAAGAATGGTCGGACTACGGACAAGGTCACAGAGCTTGAGATGAGGGTCGAGGGATCAGAGACTGGAGGCACTTTGATTCATGGAATCGAAGCACAAGGTTATTGGATGATGGTTGAATGGCACTCAGATTCCATTACGGTTTTCGATGAAGAGGCCAATAAAGGCTCTTTTTTAGATCTTAAGGAATAGAGTTTTTTCTGTTTTAAAGTTACGTATAATGTTGAAAATACATCACTTCTTGATAACTTCTAGGAACAACTAAAAAAATAGTTGTATTCAACTATTTTTTTAGTTAATACTTAGTTATCGGAGGGGATATGGCACGTCCAAAAAAAGAAGACGATCATCGGCTTACGGAAAGTGAGATAAAAATCATGAACTTTCTGTGGGAGATCGGCGAGAGCTCTGTTCAGGATGTTCTAGAGCACCTTAAATCTACTGAAAATAAAGAATATGCCTACACAACTGTGTCGACTTTGATTCGAATTCTTGAAAAGAAAGAGGTGGTTGGGAGCCGTAAAAAAGGAAGAGGCCATCGATACTTCCCATTGGTTGCAAAGGGTGAGTATCAGGAAAAGGAGGCGCATCGATTAGTCGCTGACCTTTTTTCGGGGAGTCCTACGGCTTTGATTCGTCGCCTGTTGGGAAGCGAAGACATCTCCTCTGAGGAAATCGCAGAGGTTAAAAAACTTATCGACCAAAAGGCCATCAAATGACTTATGCTCTCTCGTATCTTTTGTCGGCAGCTCTGTTGTTCTTAGTCGGCGCTGTTGTCTCTCGGCTGATTCAGAAGTTTTTGTGCCATTATGCAAGTGATAGTTTTACTTTAAAAATCAACTACGTGTTATTGATATCTGCATTTTTACTCCCTTTGGGTGTGGTTCTTTATCCTGCTTCTTATCCTTTCTCACCCGTTATAAAGGTTTGGGAGCAAACGGAAATTGAGACCATTGTCCCTGATGTTTCCGAAAGTAATGCAACGGTTGAAATTGAGTGGCCTCAAATTTTAAGTGCTGGAAAGAGCGTGACTTCAAATGGGTCAGATCTACAAAAAGTGGCCCTCGGCCTATGGACCCTTTACTTTCTAGTTGCAGGACTTATCTTGGTCGTCTCACATCTTAGGTTAAAAAAATTACTTCAGTCGGCTCTCTGTTTGCGTTCTTATAAAAGTATTCGAGTTTGGTTGTCGGATAAAGTAACTGTTCCCTTTTCTTACTTTAATGGCTCCTACCATGTTGTTTTACCTGAAAATTTCATCGAGAAAAGAGATTTATTTAGGATATCTCTTCAACATGAATTACAGCACCACAGACAGAAAGATACCTTGTGGGTCTATTTTTTTGAGTGCCTCAAAATTCTGTTTGGATGGAATCCAGCTCTAAGACTTTGGCTTAAAGACATATCGCATTTACAAGAAGTCGTATGTGATGCCAAAATTTTGAAAAAGAAAACTGTCACTGAAAGAGGGTATTGTTCTTCTCTTTTGGCGGTGGCTACTTATGGAAGATTAAATTCCGCTATTCCTCTTGGCGCCGTTGGAATGGCAAGTTCACAACATCACTTAACAAGGAGAGTTTCAAGGATGCTACAGAGAAAAAAGAATTTAAGTCGTACTAGGATTTTTGGGGTTTCGACACTATCGGTGTTGATTTTGACATCGGCCTCATGGGCGAGTGGAGGTCTGATTGGCAGGACTTCTCTTTCATTAGAAGAAGCGAAAGTTTTTGCTGATAAGACATCTTCAGCACAGAGTATTCCCATACTGATAAATCCCTCTGTCCTTTATTGGTTAAATCAAACCTTAAAGGACAAAAAGAGTCGTGATCAGATGAAGGGAGCTCTTCGTTTGATGAAAACTTATCAGCCTATGATTGAAGCCAAGCTAAAGGAAAAGGACTTGCCTTTAGAATTGATGGCGGTTCCTTTGGTAGAGTCTGGGTACCGGAATAACCGGGTGAGTTCACAGTCCGCAGCGGGAATTTGGCAGTTTATCCCAGGCACCGCCAGGAAGTGTGGGTTGGTCGTGAATCAAAAGTTAGATGAACGCTTTCAGGCGGATCGACTGACGGATGCGGCTGTTTGTTTTTACAGCAAGCTCCATGCGGCCTTTCAGGATTGGCATGTTACTTTAGCAGCGTACAATATTGGAGAAAGTGCGATGTTAAGAGCCATTATGGCAAACGGTCACAACGACGCCTTTGTGCTATCGCAATCCGGCGCTTTAGGAAGAGAAGGCGGAAGTTATCTACCCAAAATCATGGCCGGCATGATCTTACTCAAAAACCAAGAGTTACTTCAATAAATCGAAAGGGTGCCACTCATTCTTACGGATGTCGTCAGCCAATAAAGTGGCTTGCGACATCCGTAAGAATGAGTGGCACATTTCCTGGCAACTATTGCTGTTGAGCGCTCACCTTTTTTAGATAAGAAATCATTTTCATTTGTACTTTTTTAATAGCATGTCTTAGATCAACGCCTTGAGCTTTCATACGAATCATTTTGCCATAGT
>JAGRAG010000496.1 GCA_020435025.1 Bdellovibrionales bacterium
CTTTTTTTACAGAGAGTATGAGAAACGCAATCGATCGATCGGCTGAGAAAAATCGTCATCAATTTGCAAGATGGACTTCTGAGTTTTCAGTAGACGAACCATCTCATACAACATCTACAGCAACAGCAGCTTCTGCTCCAGGTTCTAGATAACGGATCAATTAAAAAAGGGCTTTATATAAAGCCCTTTTGAATCCTAGAAGCATCCCAAACGACACCCATTGATTGCGGAAAAATTCTTTCTGAAGATTTACAAGCCCTCTACTCTATTTGAACTGAACCCTTTAATAACGAATGAAAGGGGGCCGTTTAAAAGCGTCAAAAGTCCCCATCCACCTCTAGTGGCTTTACTTAGGGACAATAAGGTTCTCTTAACCAGAAAACTTTTCGATAATCGAGGTCGACGACCGACCTTCAACAAACTGAAGTGACTTCACCTCGCCCCCACGGGCTAAAACAATATCATGACCAACAATTTGTTCGACGGGCCAATCTCCGCCTTTGACTAAAACATCCGGTAAAATTTGTTCAATCAATTGACGAGGAGTCTCTTCGGAAAATAAACACACATAATCGACACAGCCCAAGGCACTTAAAATTTCCGCTCGATCCGCCTCATTTTGGATGGGCCGAGTCGGGCCTTTTAAGGCTTTCACACTTGAATCAGAATTGAGACCAACGACTAATAAATCCCCCTGAGCGCGAGCCTCTTGGAGGTAGCGAACATGACCGACATGTAAGATATCAAAACAACCATTGGTAAAAACCACTCGCTGTTTTGGATGGGAGATTTTGAGCTCTTTGACCAGTGTCGCAGCCGTAATCACTTTGCCCATCAATCGTGTCTTCGATAAAGTTGCAAACCAGTAAAGTAAGACAAGATATCCTTTCGAGTCACAAATGAAAGGATCGGCAAAAGCACAACACCCGTTAGAACAACCAATATACTTCTCCACACCACCTTAACAGGATAAAGCGCTTTTCTTTGTTGGATATCAGATCCCATTTGAAGATCAAAAGTCCACTCAGCAAGAGTCTTGCCAAAGAAGCTGCGTGAAACCACCACATACATCTGTAGAACAGCTATATACAGTATCCCCAAGCTAATTTGAGTTGTTAAGTCTCCTTGAGAGTTGCCTAATACTTTTAACAAATCCACCTCAGTGACCAAAAGTAAACTGACCAAAAAGATAAGGGTTAAAGCAAACACAATGATGGCATCCAGAAAAATGGAGCTTAAACTGATCGGACACTCCGTTAAGCGGGGCTTTGGCGCATTGGAAGCTCCTCGTTGAGTTTGGGAAACGATTCCAGCAGTAGGCTTCTTTTTTGAAGTTGCCGGAGGTTTGGGAGCGACAGGTTCTTCTTGAATCAGTGGCATATCGATGGCTGGAACTTCGTAGGAAAAAGCTTTTTCCACTGCCGACAAAGAGGGGGACGGACTGAATGGTTTATCAGACACCGACGATGAATTTGTTCTTGGTAAAGTTGTCGACATTTTCAAAGAAGTCGAAGCCGATGTTGTCGAGTTTTTTGTACGCTCAATATCGGATGCAATAGGATCAAGGGCTGCTAACAAATCATTCAAAATTTCTTTATCGCTTTTGGCTGTCAACGAAGCTTCCGCAGAAAGACCTTCGGGAGGAGCTTTAGGCAGTACAGAATTGATTTCATCTTTTAAGGCTTTACTTTCCAATACCTTGTCGTTCAAGCGAACGGCCTTTTTGTGAAATCCTAATCCCTCAGTGATTGGTTTCATCTCAAAATCGTCGAATAGATCCATCCTGGGCCTCCTTAATCCGCCAACCCAAATTCATACTTTAAAATGCTCGCCACTGCCAAGCAAGCCGTTTCCACTCGCAGGATCTGGCGACCTAAGGTCACCGGCGGCAAACTTTGACGCTCAAAGACATTTACCTCTTGTTGGGAAAACCCCCCTTCACTGCCAATGAAGGCCCAAATCTCTTCTAAGGGTTGCGATTTCCAAGGTGCCAGGGCTTGATGAAGCCGTAGAGGGCTCTGCCCTTCATACAAAAATAGACCCTGGACTTTCGTCTTTCGGTTAAATTCTTCGATTTTTTTATCCAAAGTAGTAAGGGGGGCCACCCGCAATAGCTCTCCACGTCCCGTCTGCTGAGTCGCGCCGACAATGATCTTCTGCCACCTCTCCCATTTAGAGTCCGAGATTTTCTTAGCCTCTTTCACAAAGCTAAAATCCGAAATTAACGGATGTAAGGTGTGCACCCCCAGTTCCACCGCCTTTTCAAGAATCTCTTCCAACGTACTAAATTTGGGAAGGCTCACACAGAGGTGAATCCAAGGTTGAGGGAGTGGAGGTATGACCCGTTCCTCCTGAACCACTACCTTCGCCCGTTTTTTCTGTAGAGACTCAACCTCCACAAACAAAGCCACGCTCTCTTCGGTGAGAAGTTCAAAGCGACTCCCTTCCTGAAATCGGCACACATCGAATATATGATGAAAAAGTTCGCCCTCGATAAGGACGGAACTGTCCTTCGGTTTTTTGCCGTACCAAAATCGTCTCACCAACAAATCCTTTCTGGATAGGGAACTCTATTTCGACTGCCTCTCTAAAAGAAATCCAATCCAACCAC
>JAGRAG010000497.1 GCA_020435025.1 Bdellovibrionales bacterium
TTGGGGTGTTTCCACTTTCATTATGGTATGGATCTTTCAAAAATATTGGCAAGATGGCGGAATAGACTTGATCTACTTCGGATTTCTATGGGCTTTTTATAATTTTGCCGTCGCTATAACTTCGAAAGCAGCTCCATTTTTAGAGCGCCGGTGGGGTTCTCATCGAGTCGTCGCACTCATCGGCATTTTGCCCATTATGGGTTATTTTGGAATGGCCCACTTATCCATTTATCTTGGCATTATTTGTGGCTTATTTTTTCAAATTTCTAGAGGCATCAATCAAGTTATCTTAAAAGATGCTATGAATTGGAGAATGCCCAGTGAATTTCGAGCAACTGCCAATTCCATCAGCAGTCTCTTTTTTCGTCTTGGGTTTTGCATTCTCGGACCGGCAGTCGGTTATTCCATTGATCACATTGGACTTATCTACACTCTTGATTGGGTCGCTCTTTTATTTATCCTATTTTACTTTTTATTGATGGTTCCCTTTCTGCGACAACTCGGCCATAGAAAAGCTAATTAAGACAATTTAAAAATAATGCGAATCCATCAAAAATGAGACCTTTTGTATCATTAACCAAAAGACTACAATGGATCACAATTTTTTCAGGAGCCTTAAAAAAACTGATAGCGAAGGCCAATGTTAAAGTTGGCAGTTGCTATGGTACTGGGAACAAGATTTAAGACAACGGCCAATTCTATAAAAAACTCTAAATTGGGATCTTCGATTTGCAACATGAGTCCCCCTGGGATCCGAACTCCTAATCGATTTTCAACATCACCTTTGTCTTCTTTTTGCCATAAAATGACTCCACCGCCATAGTAGGCATCAATTGGAGCCTTATCTATTTTAAAAAGGTCTTCTCGCATCCGAATGTAATCCACATGCATATTAATATGGTGATCGGTCCATCCGAGCACGGATGAAAGACTATCTCGACCATCTAAAAGATACCGACCGCTCAATCCCGTAGGAGTTCCCAGAGCAAATCCCAAAGCTAAGCTGTGCTCTTCTTCACTCATGGCCCGAGCTTTCAAATTAGCTAAAGCCACCGACAGAATCATTGCTAAAAACAAACCATTTAAAGAAAATAATTTTCGCATATCAACATTGGAGCAAATTCCTATGGAATAGGCAAGATTATAACCACTCCTTTTGGGGATCATAGCTGCTTCTGACTGAAAATCGACAAAGAAACGGAATCCTTTTTATCGTTAAAACTTACCAGTTCAAAAACCCCGTCTCCATCCATATCGACTACAGTAAAATCATACGGGTAGCCCTTGGGTTGCAATTGAGAGACTGGTTTGGCTGCAACCTGACCAGTTGGACCCACTTCATAAAAAAGCAGTACTCCTAAATGGTTGTTAGCTAATATCAAATGAGGATTTTCTTGAAATCCAAAGCTCTTAATTTTAGCTCCTAAGATTTGAACTCCTGACAAAAGACTTTGACGTGAGGATTCCACAAATTGCCCAACTCCATCATTCGTATAAAGATAGGAAAAATTGGCATCTTTTTTTCTGGGAAATGTATGGGAAACAAACAAATCCTGAAATCCATCGCCGTTGAGATCTAAAAGTTGAATAGAATAGGGCTTGAGCGGATCCCCAATAGAGGATACCACTTCAAATCGCTCTCCTCCCTCTGAAACTAAAGTATAGATTCTATTCGAAGCCATATCTAGTAATACGATATCATAAAATGCATCATTATTAAGGTGTCCTAGTCGAATCTCATCCACAGCTTCCAAACTAAGTTCAGGGTCCAATCCACGAATAAAATCTGCCATTGGAACTCGCAAAACTTCTTTTTTAAAGACATCTTTACCAATTTCATCTTGAGTGTATTTAACAAAGGCCGTATCCCCTTTGATTGACATCTCATAAGCCCAATAAAAAATAGGGTGTCCATTTTCTATTTTCATTTCCGTAGAGCGAACCGTCATGCTCGTTAGAAAATCCGGCTCTTCCGTTCTCAAAACGACGAGCTGTCCGTTTTTCTGAGAAATCAAATAACTTAAAAATCCGCCATTTTGTAAAACCAGTAAGTCATCAAAGGCATCACCGTTGAGGTCCACCTTATAAAGTGCGACGACAGATTCATTATATTTTAATGACATGGATTTTATAGGCTCAGATTTAAATTCTCCGTTTACACGAAGAAAAGACTTTATCTGCGGCGAAGGCTTTTTTGTTGCCACTACGAAATCTTGGTGACCATCACCATTTAAGTCCAACACCAAGGACATCTCGCCTCTACCAATCAGTTCCGTATGCTCTTCTTGAGCTTTAATTTCAAATATTTGAATCGGAGGAGAAGGCAAAACCCTATTGGGATCTTTTTGCTGTTCCTGGCAACCCGATAGATTTACTAAAAAAAATATTGCTGTAAATACTGACGCAAATACTTTAAGCATTTCTCCTCCCTGTTTGAGGGAATGCTCCTCGGATAGGAAGTATTAGTCAAAATATAACCGAACATAAAATAAAGGTTTCATTTTTGGAGGCTGTAATCTCTTTTAACTCGTGTAGAAAATGCTTTTCTAAGATGAATCTTTCAGATCCGTGGACTTTTTGCATCTCTCAAAGCCCTGTTTTCTCAGCGTATAAAAATTTTTTATGTTAAATAAGCGTGTCACTTACCTTCGATGATGCCACGCTTTCGGTAGAAGTCCGGCTCTTCTTCGTTTCTTAGATCATCCACGGCAAATTTTAACCGTTCAACAAATTCTTCTTTGCGAATCGGGCAGTCTTTAACATCACAGACCCGACAATATGCCATGCGGCAGGGGTCTAAATGAAGATTCATATCACCTTCAAATTGATAACTACGAATCACTCTTTGCTCAAAGTTCACCAACTCCTGATGCGCCCTTTGGATATCCCAAAATTGAGGGACCACGACATGACCATCGATATGATGGTACTGTCCAGACCGTATCATTCGAACGTGATGCACCTGTATGATTCCTTCCGAAGCACGTTCTTGCATGATTGTACCAAGCTGCTTTAATAGGCTTGTATCTTCTTGATCTAATAATTCTCCAAGAGACTCCTTAAT
>JAGRAG010000498.1 GCA_020435025.1 Bdellovibrionales bacterium
AGTCGATATTGATGCCGCTTACAAAAGAGAATTTATTTTCTTAAAATCACAAATCAAAGAGTTAAAAAAGCAGAAAGGCGAACTCACTTCGAAGATGGAACAGGCCATCAGCAGTGCGCAAAAAGACCTTGATCACCAACAAAAGAAAGTCGTTTCTCTCAATGCCACAAATGAAAAGCTTGGAGATCGTCTCTTTAAACTCGAACAAAATGCAGAATTAGAAACAGAAAATCAAACTTTACTGTCCAACACCGTCAAACAGGCCGCTCTTTCTTTAGAAGTCCCTGTTAAAACAGAACAGGATCTCTCCTTGTATTTCGATCAAGCCCTTCTTCGTCTTGAAAACTCCAGTAAAATACGCCAAGCAAAAGGGGCTTTTTACTTAGAGTCTGGTCAGCAGGTCGAAGGAAACCTTCTGCAGATAGGAAACATTGCAACCATCGGTGAACACGATCGAAGATTCTATATGCTCGCTCCTGCTGGAGAAGGCGCCTTAAAGGCCTGGAAGGGAATCGCCGAAGGAGCAGCCTTATTTAAAGGGGAATTTCCCGCGGTGATCCCTTTGTTTATTTACGAAGGTCTTGAAAAAGCGGTTCATAGAAAACCCGAGCAGACACTTTTTGAGTTTGTACAAGCTGGAGGGTCCATTGCTTGGGTCATTGTTCTCTTAGGACTGTTTGGATTGGTTCTTTGTCTTCTTCGAGCATGGAGCCTGAGAAAGTATGCCGCAGAAGCCAATTACATTGATGAGCACTGCCACCCCTCGGATCTCGAAGGCACCAAGAAGTCCCTTGAAGAGATGAATTCCAAATCGACTCAGAGAAATCTCTTTTTAAAAATCTTAAACTTAAGACAGCGCGGAAAAGAAAACATTCACGATGTTGTCGATGAAGGCATGATACAAGAACATAAATTTATTGATCGATTTGGCTCACTGATTCTTGTGTTTGCCGCCGTTGCTCCACTATTGGGACTTTTAGGAACGGTTACAGGTATGATTAGCACCTTTGACATTATCACTGAGCATGGAACTGGTGATCCAAAACTTCTAAGCCACGGGATTTCAGAGGCCTTGATCACGACAGAACTTGGTTTGATCGTCGCTATTCCAACGTTATTATTTGGCAATATTTTGTCGGGATGGGGAAAAAATTTGAAAATGACCTTAGACAAAGTGGTTTTAAAGCTCACCAATGAGACGGAATCATGAGAGATTTACTAGATCTACTAGTTGATTATTTTTATCAAGGGGGCTTGGTTAGCATTCCCCTGCTAGTGGTTTTTGTCGTTATCGCCTACACCAGTGGCTATCGTCTTTCTGTATTGTATCGCGGCCGCAAGTCGGATGTCAGAAGACTTTTTGAGAGAAAAGAAATCGACTCTCTTTCTGTACAAGAAATTTTCTTAGGTGAGCTGCGAGGCCTTGCCGACCGACCCTTAAAGTCGCTTCACGCAACACTCGATTGGATGCTTTTAGATACCTATCAAAAAATCCATCGCTTTTCATTTGTTCTTTCTACGGCGGTGTTATTGGCCCCTCTTTTAGGACTTTTGGGAACGGTCATTGGGATGATTGAAACGTTCGCTTCTCTTTCCAATTCCGATCTGTATAGCAGTACGGGGGGGATTGCTGGAGGCATTTCACAGGCATTGGTAACAACTCAGTTTGGATTGGTTGTTGCGATTCCAGGAATCTTCCTAGCTCGTCTTCTTAAGAAAATTGAAAACAAAACCTATATGGATATCTTGCAGCTAAAAGAGCTGTTTTTACAACAACGGACGGGCCAGATATGAGAAGAAATTGGATTCAAGAAACTGAAGAAGCCTCCATAGATATGTCGCCCCTTATCGATATGGTTTTTATTCTTCTTATCTTTTTTATGGTATCAACAACGTTCGTAAAAGATATGAAGCTGGATCTCAGCCGCCCTGGAGCTTCAAGTGCTAAGCCGGCTTCCACCAAAAGCCTGCGCATTCATATTGATCGCTTTCAAAATATTTATCTAAATAATGAAAAAATTCAGCCCTGGACTATTCAAGGAAAATTGCGCGATCAGATTCGCGACAACAAAAGTCAATCGCTTCTGGTCATCACTGACGAAAAGGTCCAAGTGGATCGGGTGATCGAGGTTGTCGACCAGGCTCGTTTAGCTGGTGTTGTTGACATTGGAATCGCAACAAAGAATGAAGGGCAGTAGATGAATCGAAGGCATCATCTTTTTGCATTCAAATTCCTCGGGGTTTCGCTAGTCCTTCTTTGCGGAACTATCTTGGGAATTAAAACCTTTTTAGAAAAACCTAAAGAGGCTCCCATTTCCAAGGTGACGAATTTCAATCTTTCTCGAACCAAGCGAATTCGCCCAACGGAATCGACTCCCAAGTTGCAAAAAAAGCGCGAACAGATGAAACGAAAAATGAAGGCTCTCAAGCCAGCTCTTTCGGCAGGTCTTAAGGGACCTAGCTTTGGAATGGACCTGGGGTCTCTTTCCGACCTAGGAATTGACCAAGACCTGCTAGCCGACAACGAAGATGTGATTATGGATGAGGACTCTGTCGATGCCAAGCCTCGAATTTTAAGCCGGGCCGCTATTGAGTTCCCGGAAAAAGCTCTCGCGGATAATGTTCTTAAAGGCTCTGTCGAAATCCGAATGCTGAACAACAAAGAGGGACATGTGACCAACACGGAGATCCTTCAGTCACAACCAAAAGGGTATTTCGAAGAAGCCACTTTAGCTATGGTTCAATCTTGGAAGTTTGAACCCGCATCCTACAGAGGCCGTAGTGTAGCCATATGGGCCAAACAGGTGGTGCGATTTGGGGAATAAAAGTTTCTTTCAATTTATCCAGATTATCTTACTGACTTTGTCGGCAGTAGGAGTTTTAAGCCCCATAAAAAGCCAAGCCCAAGAAATCGATTATTTAGCCCTCGCTCATGTCTTGCTACGTGATGGAAACTACCAGCGGGCTCAAGGGGCCCTAGCGAATGCCAAGAAGGACTGGGATCTTATTGAAGTTCAAAATTACTATCTTTTAAATGGGCTTTATCTTCTTAGAACAAAAAAATTCAATGAAGCGGAAGCTGAGTTAGCCAAAGTGACCGACGAGGATTACCTTCCACAAAAGTGGGCGTATTTAACGGAAGTCTATCTGGCTCAAAATAAAAAAGGCGAAGCTCTAAAATCAATAGGTCATTTCGTCACTCATAAAGACTCAGCTCCTTCTCTTTTTCAT
>JAGRAG010000499.1 GCA_020435025.1 Bdellovibrionales bacterium
TGGGTTGTCAGTTGTGTGCAGGAGTAGCAGGAACGGAAGCGGCGAAAATTTTGACTCGAAGAGGAGATATTTTTTCTGCTCCCTATAACTTTCATTTTGATGCCTATTTAAATCGATATGAAAGGTCGTATTTGTGGTTGGGACACAAAAATCCTTTATTTAACTTAAAACTAAAGTTTGCAAAACGATTTTTGTTCAAAGATTTCTCAAAAAAATAGATTGTTTTATAAAAGAATAAGGCCTCATAGAGAGGCCTTGTAGAAAACTCATTTTAAAACCACTTTAAATTTCAATTCCACATCATCATGAATCAACTTGTCGCCGAGGTCTTTAAAGAAGTTTCCGGATCGATATTTCATGTTAAATTTCGTACGATCAAACTTTAAGGAGCCACTGTACTCATTTCCTTTTTTAGAATAAGGGACCGTGATGGGGTGAGTTTGATCCTTAATAGTTAGTTTTCCGGTAAACTCTTTATCCGTAACTTTAGATACGATGAGCTTTGCTGTCGGATATTTACTTAGCTCAAAAAAATCTTCACTTTTAAGGTGGCCCTCTAATTTAGCTTTCCACTTACCCTCGAGGTCAGTGACGGAAATGGAATTGAGGTCCATTACAAACTCTCCACCAATCACGTTATGGGAAGGGGCCTTTTTTTTGTCTTTTGTTTTAGCCTTTGGTTCCTTTGTTTGGATTTTGGCGGATTTCAGTTTAAGCGTTCCCATATGTTCACCATTGAGCTTTGTTCCCTTCCAAGAAAAGGTGCTTTTATCAAGATCTACCTCCAAAGCGGAGAGATTCAAGGTCATTAGTGTTGAAATGAAAAAGATAAATAATTTCATGTAGTTCCCCCTGTTTAACGGCAAGACAAATCTTAATGTTAATGAAGACAATAGGCGGAAGGCAATCGTTATTTGCGCACTAGGACTTTTATAGCAGACAAATCTGCTTACGAAGTTTATCTGCTATTAAAAGTCCGGCTTTTGCGCCTCAAAAATGAGAGAGAGCTGTAAGAATCATCCGTTTTAGGGGGCTTTCACCTTATAGAACGGCAAATAAGGATAAAAAAACAACAATTCGGGTTAGAATTTAGTTAAGCTATTGCGGGGGAATGGGAACCTTGTTAATTTCGCCCTTATGGACAAGGTAAAAATTGTCGTCGCGGAAGACGAACTAGATATAAGAGAGCTGATTCACTTTAATCTTTTTAAAGAGAATTATGAGGTTAAACTCGCCGGTAATGGCAACGAAGCTCTTCAGCTGATTCGTGAGACGAAACCTGATTTAGCTCTTTTGGACATCATGATGCCCGGAAAAGATGGAGTTGAGGTTTGTCGCCAGGTTCGGTCAGACGATCTGCTCGGTAAGACCCGGATCATCATGTTGACCGCTAAAGGAACAGAGGCGGATATCGTCCGTGGGCTAGAGTCGGGGGCTGACGACTACATAACAAAACCTTTTAGCCCGAAAATTCTTTCGGCAAGAGTAAAGGCCGTTTTAAGGCGCCAAGATGGGGATAAAGAGCAAGAAAAGGATCAACTTTCCGGTCATGGCATTGAATTGTATCCAGCTATGCGTAGAGCTCTCTGCGAGGGCCAAGAGGTAGATTTGACTTATACGGAATTTACATTGCTTCAATTACTTATGAGTCGTCCCGGAGTGGTTTACACGAGATCCCAAATCGTAGATCGAGTTCGTGGAGAAAATCATGCGATAACAGATAGAAGTGTCGACGTACAGGTCGTGGGGCTTCGACGTAAACTTGGCGAAAAGGGCTCCTTAGTGGAAACGGTTAGGGGAGTGGGATATCGCTTTAAACAAGCGTAAATCCAATGAAAAAGCCAACTTTACTGAAAAAACTTTTGGTCAAATTCCTCTTACTTTCAGTGACGGGGTTCCTCGTTCTATTATTTGTTGGCCGATTTCAGTTTAAAAATATTTATCTTGAAGAAAAGACGGGCCATCTTAGAAGTATGGCTCTCGTGTTAAGTGATTCTGTTTTGGATCTTTTAAAAGATAAAAACTATTCAAAGATTCGAGAGCTGGTCAGAAAGTACAGTATAGAAAGTAAACAGCGTATTACCGTTGTTCTTTCATCAGGCGAAGTGATTGCGGACTCAAAGAAAAGTCCTTCAGAGTTGGTCAATCATAGAGATCGACCGGAAATAGCAGAAGCTCTTGATGGGCAAATGAGCCACAGTATTCGATACAGTAATAGCTTAAAGGAAGAGTCGATTTATGTCGCCGTTCCTCTGATTTTAGAAGGACAGGTTTTAGGAGTGTTACGACATTCATATATTACCCACGATCTTAAACCCGTTTTGTGGGATTACACATGGAACTTCTTTTGGGGAACTTTGATTATCGGGGTGCTATTTATATTGCTGCTCGTTTTAACGACGAGAGATATAGGGGCGTCATTGAATCGAATCCATGAAAAGGCTCGGAGTTTTGCGATGGGGGACTTTGGTGATCCCATTCCGTCATTACCGAATGAACCTTACGAGATCAGTTCATTGGTTAAGTCTCTTAATGAAATGGCTTCTAAATTAGGACATTTATTTAGTAAAATTCATAGGCAACGAAATGAGCGAGAGGCGATTTTTACTGGTATGAGTGAAGGTGTTCTTTCTATTTATATGGATGATAATATATTTCACTGGAATAAGTCTGTCTGCCAGTTTTTTGGTGTTCCTTATTCTAAAGATTATAAGGGGCTGCCTTATAAATCAGTCTTTAATAATGATCAAATTAGTAAACTTGTCGACGAAATTAAAGACTGCAAAAGTTTTATTGAAGAAGAGATTGTATTAAGTAATGGCAAAGTATTGCAAATGCATGGAAGCATTCTTAAACAAGAAGATGGGGCGGACTTAGGGGTCTTAATGGTTTTTAACGACATAACCCGTCTGAGAGAGCTGGAGAATCATAGGAAAGACTTTGTAGCTAATGTCAGCCACGAATTAAGAACTCCGCTGACCTCTATTCAGGGTTATATTGAAACTCTTATAGAAGGTGATGTCGAAGACAAGGAATTGAGAACTAAGTTTTTAAAAACGATACAGAGAAATGCAGAAAGACTTCACCAGATTACTGAAGATTTGTTAGCGCTTTCAGAATTGGATAAAGAAAA
>JAGRAG010000500.1 GCA_020435025.1 Bdellovibrionales bacterium
CACGTTTCAGTAAGATTTTAAGAGCTACGCTTCCAAGGGCAGCAGCGGCGGCATCGCAACCAATATTTAAGGAGGGAAGTTTTTTTTGCCAGAGATCAAATCCCTCTTTCCAAACAAGATAGGCTCCCTTTTTAATGAAAAAGGGAGGGGTTATTCCGACTAGAAATCGTGCAATGGCTTCTTCAATGGAGAGATCAGGGTCATTTAAGTTAAAATAGTCGGTAAAACCAAGTCGGTCGGGATGAAAGGCCATGACGGATGTCCCCATTCCAAAAGGACCAGCGGTTACCATTGGAATCCTTAACTCATGAGAAATTTTATAGAGAGCAATTCGAGTCGGCATGGCGTAGAGATCTAAGGTATCGACAAGTAGGTCGACCCCTTCAAGAAATTGTCGAATATTGTTGAGTTGAACGCCATCAGAGAAGAGTTGAATTTGACAGTTTGGATTGATGTTGTAGGCAAACTCTTCCATCGCTTCCGTTTTTGAACGCCCGATACTTTGAAAAGTCGCCCCTAGCTGTCGATTGAAATTGGGTAGCTCAAACGTATCTAAATCGGCGATGTGAAACTTTTCTACTCCTAATCGTAAAAAGTTATGAAGATGATGCCCCCCAACTCCTCCTAGGCCTGGAATGGCAATTTTGACCTTCCGTAAATTTTCTTGCTCTTCTGGGGTGACCCAGCCAAGATTTCTGGAAAAAGCTAAGTTGTAATCAAATTGAGTCTCAGTCATTCTGAAGTCAATTATGAAGAAGTATCGCTGTTATAAAAAGGGAAAATGCTAATTTTGAAACTTAGTTTTCAAAATCAGAATTGCTAGAAGAAAGCTCGTCCAGACTGAACATGTGAAGGAGAAAAATATCTATAGACTCTTTAGGTTCGTCGGCATCTTCATTAAGTATTCGATGGATATCACCAACAAATTGTCGTGCTTTTTCTAAAATCTGTTGCTGTGATTTTTTTGAAGCTGGATAAATCCTATAGGCAAAACCTTTTTTGGACTGCGGCACACCATCGGGAGTCTCAAATCTCTGAAGGGATTTTTCAGTCCAGTGGCGAGCCAATTGTGCCGATTCAAAAAGCGATGGGCTTTCCATATCGATTCTTTTCATGACTAAATGAAACTTGTTATTAGACCAAGTTATGGCTTCATTATCTTGCAAAAGCTTCAAGCCGACTCGAACACTCGATACGGGCAAACCTGTTAAATTCGCTAGCAACACGTCGCTATGAATAGTACTGGATTTGTAGTCCCGGAGTTCCAAAGCTGCTTCCAAAGAAGCCAGCCATGGAAATTGTGCTTCTAAATTCCTTTGTATAGAGTAAGACTTCACTTTCCTTGAAATCAAGGGATTGAGGCGTGATGACGAGTACGGCTCTATAAAAGCGGGGAGTACGCGTGAGCAGTTTCCTAGAAATTTTAAAAATAGAGAAAATTCCAAATCTTGATCATTCGCAAGCAATCGACGAAGCTTTGAAGGGTGGGTTTCTAAGAACCGAGAAAGTTCATGAAGATTCAAATTTCCAAACTTTGTACGAAATTGATTGAAGATATGAAATCCCTGCAAATTTTCTGAAACGTCCTGTCCTAAAAAACTCTCTAGCAATTGCGGAAGATCATAACCTAAAGCCTGATTTACTTTGACCCAATCTTTCCACCGAAATTTCTTTTGACCAGACTCCCATTTATGCCACTGATTGAACTGATGCCCTAATAGTCGGTCCATATCCACTTGCGCACGGTCCCCTCTGAGAACTATTAAAAGATCTTGGGTTAGTTTTTGGTAGTTCACTTGATGTGAAAAGACATCATGATCAAAATCTGAAAGTGGTTTCTCAGGCTTCTTGGGAGATCGCTCAAGTTCCAATTTCTACCCCCTTAATTTCTAGGCAGAAGAAGCACTAAAGAACAAATTAGGGTGGTTTGTCAAATTTTCTTCAAACAAATAGTGAAATATCTAGTGTAACTAGGAATTATTCTAATTGAGGTGCAAATATGCGTCTTCGGATTTGAAGAAAAACTTGCATTAAGAGTGTTTCTTTTTGAATTCAGACTTTATCAATGAAAAAGTTCACGGAATAAATAGCCTTCTTTTGCTGTTAATTTTTTTCTGCTAATATTTCGTTTAATAGGGAAATCAGATGACAAGAGTGTTCAGAATAGGCTTCCGCCTTACTGAAGTAGGGAACATCATGGCTTGTCAGAGGTGGTGTATAGATGACGTAATTACCAGGTTGGCGACTGTCTAACACTCTCTCCAATAACTGAGCTTGGCCTCGGGTTCTTTGATCGAACCTATTTTGAATTATAAACGAAAAGGGTTCGTAGCTTCTATTGACTCTTCTGAGAACATTACCAACTATTAAATTATCTTGCCATCGGTCTAACTCTCTTAGATTTGCGGGTTCTCTAGTGAAACCAAAATATTGATATAGATTGGAAACATAACCTGAGATTTCCTGGTCTGTTTTCATCTTTAAGGCGAAATTGTAAACGCCAGAATTTCCAATAAAAGCGATGGCTCTAGGTAATTTTATATGACTATAAGGGCATGAGCTAGCCTCTCCATCTAAGAAATCAAGGTCGTCTTTGGTTGCATATGCTAGGTTTGCTGCGAGATTCCCACCTGCTGACGTACCTGTTAAAACAATTCGTTCAGGATCGATGTGAAATCTTTCCCTATTTGCAATTAAATAACGAAAGCCACAACGTAAAGCTCTTAACGCAGTACCATGTTGGTTGATGATTTTACCATTAATATTTTTAGTTAGAGGATAGTTAAAAGAAGCTACTAAAAAACCAAGATTCGCAAACATTTTTGCATTGTTGATGTGCTTTAAATTTCTTTTATCTCCAGCTTTCCAACCTCCTCCATGAATATATATTACGAGGGGCTGTTTTTTTTTATTTGCCTATTTTCGATAGAGGTCAAGCTGGTATTCATTTGAATTTTGATTCATGTAATTCAACGAGATTCTATGAAAGTTCCCTTCCGTAGTGGGAATTTGGCAGGCCGACTGTGCGAACCCTTTTTGAGATAAAACAGTTAAAGTAGCTATTAAAAAAAAGAAAGTTATTTTCATTCTCTGTTCCCTTACTTTATCCTACGAGACTATTCAGCAAGTACCATGCCAAGGAGAATCATTGATGAGTTGAAAACAATTGTATAATTAAATACTTAGATTGATTTGATATGAAACATCCGAATCTGCCGTATAAGTTTTCAAAAGTGGATTTTATTTTGACAGTCAAAACGTCTCAAAATCGGTCATTGACAGCTTTTCTTAAGCGTTCAGTAGCCCTTCATAGACTGATTGAGCCGTAAGAAGTCGTTTTTAGGATGAGCTGATTACTTCGATTAGTTGCTACGCTTTACGAGGAAAAAATTTTTATTCCCAGGAAGGTAGGCGACTTTCGTTTAACAATTTGATACTTTTTATCGCGTTTATAACATTTTACATTCAGAATTTTAAATATTGAGGTTATATGCCCGAACTACCCGAGCGTTCTCTCTAACTTTTTAAAC
>JAGRAG010000501.1 GCA_020435025.1 Bdellovibrionales bacterium
TTTAAAAAACAGCCGTCAATAAAGATCTGTACATAGCGAGATTTTGGGTTGTTCAGGCTGAGAGATTGAAGTAGATCTCGTAGACAAAATGTATGTTCAAAAGAGTGATTCATTTTTTTAAGCTGATTTTCGAAGCTTTTTCTTACCGTAATATTGGGAGAGCAGATTAAAAAGTCAGCTTGAAATTCAGTTCGTTCTTTATCCTGAACTGTCTTTGGTGCTGTAAATGGGAGTTCAAATAAAAACTGAGAACCTTTTCCAATTTCGCTTCTTACGGAAATAGCCCCTCCCATTGCTTTAATAATTTTTTTGCAAATACTAAGACCAAGCCCTGTCCCTCCATGTTTGCGAGAATCTGTACTATCTGATTGAGTGAAGTCGTCAAAAATAACTTGGAGTTGCTCACTCGGTATGCCGCACCCAGTATCCCTCACTTCGAAATGAAGTTTCTCACTTCTCATTTTTGCGTAAAGTCCAATCTCTCCTTTGTCGGTAAATTTAATTGCATTTCCTATAAGATTGACAAGAACTTGGCGCAATCGACCTTCGTCTAATTCTAAGAATTCCGGAACTCCCTCATCAATGAATAAAGGAAATTCCAAATGTTTTTCGTAGATGCTGTTGGCAAACACGTTGCATATCTCTTCAAGAGTTTTATAGATATTGAATGACTTGTTGACGATTTTCATCCGACCCGATTCAATTTTTGAGAACTCCAAAACCTCATTTATTATTGTTAAAAGAAAGTCACTAGATTGAGACATAATAGAAAGATATTCATGTTGATCTTCGTTGAGTTGTGTTTCTTTAAGTAAACTAATAAGACCAATAATCCCATTTAAAGGTGTTCGTATCTCATGACTCATGTTTGCTAGAAATTGACTCTTGATTTTACTTAATTTGTAGGCTCTAAACTTTTCTGAAATCAAGTCGTTCTCATACATCATTGTAACGGTCACGTCACTTCCATAGACGTTGACATAACCTTCAGATTCAACAAGTGAGAAGTGAAGTTCATAGATGAGGTGAAATATATTGACCCTTTCTTTTAGATCATTTCGATTTGTGATAACTGTATTAATATATGAGCGCACAAGCTCTGTTAATTCTCCATTTGGATGAATGAAAAAGTTGAGAATGCTTTCTGAGGCAGGATTGTAGTAGAGTAACTCACCCTCTGTACTGATTCTTAAAACAGGATTTGGATTCTGCTGTGGAAACTTTGCAAGCTCTGAATCTTCCATAAAAGGTTTTTTTGCAGTGGAATTCATAGTTCCTCCTTATCTTCCATCCATATTTTTCGGCATAGGATGCGCAATTGCTTTCTCTGAGACTCTGTCTGACCAACGAATCTGATCTTAGATATAAAATTAGTTCCGTCTTGGGAGTGCGACTGAACGATAGCTAGTATTTCTTCCACGAATCTTTGTCTTGTTTCATTTTCTTCAACGTGAAAGCGAAAGTAACTATCAATTGGGATTTGCCAGGGTGTGCGAATAGTTGCTCCGATTTCTGAAATGCTTAGCAAAGTATAAGTAAAGGCCAGAGAGCAATTTGAAAAGGGCCCTTCTGGTGACACCTCATACTCCTTCCATGGGATTTCGTTGATCATATGACGAGTGATCTTTTCTTTTAAGATAAGAGGATCAATTGGTTTCACAAGGTAGTCGATAGCCCCTGCTTGAAGGGCTTTTTTTACGTAAAGCTCTTGATTCCGTGAACTCATGACAATAGTTTTAATCTCTCGAGTTTTCTGTTGAGACTTAATTCTCTTAACTAAATCAATTCCTGAAATGTGGGGCATTAAAAGATCTGTGACAATTAAGGAGAAGGGTTCAGCATCGAGCTGCTCCAATGCTTCAAAACCCTCGCTCACGCAAACGGTCGTATAACCAAGTGACTGACATACTTGCTGTGCGAGTAGCTGGTCGCTTTTGTTGTCGTCAATAATTAATATGCGAGACATATAATCCTCCTACGTACCATAGTTTTATTTTGGCATGATGATGTGAGGTCTTTTTGATAAAATTGTTATGAAGTTGTGAAGTTTGTGGAATTCCATTAAGAAAGCGAAAAGACTCTTATTTTTAGAGCAAATCAACCGATATTTTATTTATGGAAAAGAAAAAGATATTTGTTTTAGAAGATGGTTTGGATACTCAGCTTATTCTGAAGTCGACTCTATCAGATCTATATGATTTGACGATGGTGTCTCATATCGAGCCAGTATTGAGCACTTTAATGAGTAATAGATTTGATCTGTTGCTCCTAGATATCAATTTGCCAGATGGAACTGTTTGGAAGACCTTTGAATCTATTCGGAGATTGACTGGTTATGAAGAGACGCCAGTATTATTTTTAACGTCCAGAGAAGCAATTTCTGACAAGCTTATGGCGTTTGACTTAGGCGCAGATGATTACTTAATTAAGCCATGCAACCCTTTGGAACTTAAAGCACGAATCGACATTCGGTTTAAAAAAATGAGCAAGAAATCTAAAGACTCGAGCCGCATTCCGATTGATCTTCAAGTGGATTCAAGAAGAGTTTTTATATTAGAAAATGGTGTCTCAAATGAAATTCAGTTAACTAAAACGGAATTTCGGATTCTGCAGTTATTTCTTTCGAGGCCCTCAGTATTGCTCTCTCGTGATACCATTTTAAATGCTGTGTGGGGAAATCTAAATGTTTACGATAGGACTGTTGATGCTCATGTCAGTAAGTTGAGAAAGAAGCTAGGTGTTTACGGGGCCTGCATCATTTCTCTTCATGGAGAAGGTTATAGATTTGAAATGGACAGTGTCCCTCTAGAAAGCGCCTCTTGAATCGTTTGGTTCTCACGTTGGTTGCATTCAAGAATATGGATGAGTTTTCTTGTATCCGTTTCTAATTCCTTTTCATTAATATAGCTTTTTGAGAGTATTT
>JAGRAG010000502.1 GCA_020435025.1 Bdellovibrionales bacterium
TTAGAGGACAGGGACAAAGACCATATTCTGGTAATCAATGGCAAGGAATTTTTTAAATTGATTTCTAAGTAAGTCCATCGACAGATCTGGATTTTCAGACATACTCTATGTAAGGGGAGCCAACCGCGGTAACGAGGGCTCTAAAGGCGCTCTGG
Source organism: Bdellovibrionales bacterium (assembly GCA_020435025.1). Lineage (GTDB taxonomy): Bacteria > Bdellovibrionota > Bdellovibrionia > Bdellovibrionales > UBA1609 > JAGRAG01. The sequence goes on from JAGRAG010000502.1 coordinate 156, forward strand.
CTTGTCTGATTTCTTAATTACGTTTGCCATTTCAGTTTTTTAGCACTGAGTTTAGGTGGTTTTCCATAGGTATCAATTGGAGTTCGGCTGAATTCAATCGGATTTTTTATGGTTTTAACCACACTTCCCTTTAAATCCTGCAATAGTCCAGATTCATTGGCATAGGAAGATTGAAGCATTTGCTCAAGGTTTTGAACAGGACTGGCTGGAATGACTAAGGAATCAAATTTCGATAACCAGTAAGCCATCGGTTCTTTACGGATTTCTTCTTGAATGAGTGAAACCAGCCGATCTCTGTTTCGAACCCGTTGAGCATTGCACTGAAAATCAGAATCCTTATCCCATGATGTTCCCAAAGCTTGGCAAAACCGAGAAAACTGCTGGTCGTTACCAACAGCAACCATGATCTCTTGGTCAGAGGCTTGAAAGACTTGATAAGGGACAATCGATGGATGAGCTGATCCATATTTTTTAGGAATCTCTCCGGTAGCAAGAAAGCCGCTTGCCACATTTGCTAAAGTGGCGACCTGTGTATCAAGCAGTGAGATATGAATCTTTTGCCCTAATTGAGACTGACTTCGCTCAATTAGGGCTGCTAAAATAGCACTGCTGGAATAGAGGCCAGTAAACAAATCAGATACGGCCACACCAACTTTCACGGAAGCTCCTTGAGAGGGACCCGTAATCGACATCAGTCCCGACATAGCTTGGATGAGAGCATCGAAACCTGGCCGATTTTTTTGATCGCTTTTTTGGGAAAATCCTTGAATGGAGCAATAAATCAATTTTGGATAAGAGACTTTAAGTTGATCGTAATCTAAGCCATATTTTTGTAGGCTGCCAAATTTAAAATTTTCAATAATTACATCAGCTTTTTCTAAAAGCTTCATAAGATACTTTAGATCATTTTCGCAATTAAAATCGAGGGTCATAGCTCTCTTATTACGGTTTGCACAGTAAAAATAGCTGGCATTGTCTCCGACAAAAGGAGGACCCCACTGCCGGGTGACATCTCCATCGGGAGCTTCAATTTTAATCACATCTGCCCCCATATCCGCCAACAACTGAGTGCACCAAGGCCCTGCTAAGACGCGAGTTAAATCTAGGACTCTCACGCCAGTTAAAGGAAGCTGAGGCAATTGACTCTCATTATCCGTCATTTAACTGTTGGCTTTCTTTTCAAAATATTGAAGATCAACAAAAATGGCCGCTGCAAGTAACGCCTGTCTTTCAGGAGCCCCCAAGTTGGGGTTTTCAATGCTTAAAGTAAAATTATCCGTATCCGTAAAAGCCTCTTTAAGGAGACCACTCCATTTTTTACGAATCAAGGCCCCTTCTTTCCCAGAGTGATCTTTAAATGAAAAGGTCCAGATCTTCCAAAATGGTGAGGAGACCTGCAGGACTACCTTTCCGCGCGCATCTTCAACATCAAATTTCTTTGATAGAATAGAAAATCTTTGCTGAAGGCCTGCTACGTACTCCCCTTCCGCATTGTAAATATTCATACGTTGAAATATCCACCGAAAAGGATGAGCGGCGGTAAAAAGAGGTTCCCTTTGTGCATTAAAAAATCGTATCTCAAAACTGCGCCAATGCCCTAGAAATTGACGAACGACGAGGCCCAAAAATCCTCTTCCCTGTTCGGCGGCGTAGCCGATAACTTCTCCTTGATCGGTTGCAATTTCGTATTTATTGCGCGTTTCAAAGCCGACCAACTCCGCAAGTTCCCGCTTCTGACGAATGGAAAATTTTTGATGCCTTAGCAAATCCACAGTTTTCTCCTTTGCGCTTGCTTTTCAACGATGATAGCAAGAATTTCTACTAATCGGAAGCGACACATTTTAACAACTTTACGGCTCAAAGCAATAATATCGCATTTTATTAGCCACGTTTTAAAAGCTTTTGTAGGCTAGTACAGGTTGTGAACTTCTTTTTTTTTCAAGGCAGATCTATGTTAGAAACTAAACCAGCCTATCTTCCCAATCAGACCGTCCAGATTGACGTTTCCTCTTATCATGCTGTGGCTCTCACAGTCTCTGGAGGCCTAGATAGTGCTTCTTTGTTGCACATGATTTGTTCTGCAGCACAAACGCAACATCGAGATAAAGTTTTAAAAATCTACGCCCTAACTATTCCTAATCGTGGAGATGTGGTCTGCGGGTACTACGCTTCTTTAGTTATCGATTTTATGAAGTCACAGTTTATTGGTTTTGTAGAAATTGAACATATCACCAAAAACATTGATCAGTCCGGAGAGTACAAAACAGTTGTTATGGAGGAATTTCAAAAAGAGTATGCGGAGAAAAAACTAATTGATGCTTTTTTTGATGGCGTCACGCTCAATCCTACGAGCAATGATTTTCAATTTGTTCCTCCGGCCAAACCCTATATTGAGCGCATGGATCATAGGGATTACCATCCTGACGAGCCCAAGTTTGAAAAAAAGAAAGCATATCGTATTGATTACTGCCGACCTTTAGCCAATGTGGATAAAAGATATATCTTTCAATACTTCAAAGATCATGGTTTAGAAGAGAAAATTCAGACACTGACACGCTCCTGTACATCTACAGAGAAAGTCATTTGTGGTGAATGCTGGTGGTGCGCTGAACGAACTTGGGCCTTTGGTTCGCACGATTTCTTCAGCATTAACTTCAGTTAATAATAGGTACCAGTATCGTATTAGTTTCGAATCTCGAACATTTTTCCGAATTTCAATCCTTGTTTATATTTGTATCTTCAGGCTTCTATTTCACATGTACTTCA
>JAGRAG010000503.1 GCA_020435025.1 Bdellovibrionales bacterium
TTTCACCAGAAGCCTTTACCGCTTCAAATATCTCTCGAATCTTATCTTCTGGATATGTTGGTACGCCCCCCTTTGTTGCATTAAGAGCTTCAACAAACAGCAAGCCTATCGCTTTAGGGTTAGTGTCCTTAAATTTATGCAGGTATTCAACGATATCGGAAAGATCCCAAAACCCTTCGCTATTTTTTGCAGCTATCTTAACAATCGCCTTAACGTTTTCATCTTCGATATTATCAGCAATACTTAATAACCTAGCCACGCCAGAAAAATGCTCGTTTAAACTTTCCTTGTTGGGAGTTGATTCATAGGTCTCAAAAAGCTTTTTCATTAAAAGACGAATTCTATCTCTGTGTTCAGGCTTTTTATCGCTTCCCGTAATTGGAACAATGGAATTAACCAGTTTTCTCCATTCCATGGGTTCACAATCATTGATGACTTCACCCATTATACCATTATCCAATTCTTCAACTCCTAGCACATAAGCAATAAGAGAAAGCTCTACAACTCGGCCTTGCAATCTATCAAGACGGCTATCTTTCTCATCTCCTTCTGGTTCATAACGTAAAAATTTTAAAAGAATTCCATGCTCGAATAGTTTTTTGTACATATCAGTAACAAAAGCCGATACATAACCAAACCCTTCCATAAAAGCGACCCATAGTGCTTCACAGTCTTGTTCGTTGGGAGCAACCAAATCAAGGTTGTCTAAAACCCATGAATTGTTTAGATATAAGAATTGACGGTAATAAGCACCAATAAGGGCATGTAGAGATATCTCGTCAATAGCTTTGCTTTCAAGTGGTTCTTTTATTAATACATAGAGTTTTTTCCAAGCCCTCTCGATACCATCCTTGTTCTCACCTGCAAGGCGTGCTTCTCGAAGTGCCCATAATATAGCTGTTTCAAATAGAACGCCACGAGGCTCGTTAATGGCTCTTGTGTACGCATCTGCGGGGCTCACGTAATCCCCTGTCGGTTTAACTTTTTCTACAAGTATTTCGATGATTTCATAACAAAGAGGATTTACACTTGGGTCAAATGCATTATCATCATCTCTAACTCCAGACTTGATAAACCTCAGGACAGAATTAACAGTCCACAAGGCTTTTGACTCTTTTACAGTAAATTCCTTGCAAAATGTCTCATTTTCCAACAACTTTTTATAGGATTTCAAAAGTCTTTCAATTGGAACGTGCTTTTTATCTTTCCACGCTTTTGCAAAGCCATCATAAACAGATGATATGTAAATCGGCTCTAGCTCATTTAAGCTATCAACAATAGAAGATATTTTAATAGGATCCTCTATTATATAATCCTCAAACGTTCTAGATAGTCCTTCTTTAGTTGGTCCCCTAAAGTCGTCATCATTTTCAAATGTTTTTAATTTTTCTAGAATTACTTGCGGCTCTGCCTTTGCAAACTCTTCTTTAGTCCAAGGAGATTTTGGTCCAACCCAGCCTCCGCTCATGTAGGTTGAAAAATCTGGGTGCTCAGCTACGTTCCCTGTAATTTTATAACTACTCTCAAATAGATCTAAAGCTCTATCGTTTCCAGAGTCTTTAATTGCCTGAAGCCAACGAATCTTTCTCCATGCAGCAAACAGACTTTTCTCGCTCTCGTCTTTTGCATAATCATCTTCATGTAAAGCCTCTATAGCATCCAACACCTCATTTTGGATTTCTTTGTCGAGGCGTGAAAAGTGCTTTTCTAAAAATTGATATGCTTCATGTTTTATGTGGTGAGATAATCCATATTCTAGTATTTTTCGGGCGCATTCATCTATTGAATATAAATCGGAGTTATCAGAAACGACTGCAATATATATTCTATTTTTAGACTTATACTTAGAATCCATTAAACTTGGGACCAACTCATTTTTTGCACCCTCTTTTTTAGATAAATAATTTATAAGCTTAAAGAGGGCGCCAACATAAACGGACTGGGCCGAGTTATGGAACCTATTTTGAGCATGATCTTCAACAGCTGGTCGCCAGTAAACAGAATTTTCGTCTACGTCATTACTAGAAAGAAAACATGTTAAAAGCTCACTAAAGACAGTAACAGCATCATAAATTAAAAAAGTTCGACCGCTACTACAAACCTCATCTAGTACAAAATGTTTTTTATCAAATTCCTTTAGCTTATAATCATCGAAAAACAATAAATCCTCTCGCGGCCCATAACCACTTTTTTCAGCACGTCTACCAAAGAATTCGTTCAGCCAACACATAAAGACGGATCTGTCATGATTATTATTGGCCACTGTCTCAAGAATAGAATCAAAGCCTTCGTGAACTGCATATTCAAGGATAACATTCCTTCTTTTATCGTATGAAACATATTCAAAGAATTTAGAGACATTGTCACAAGTAATTACACGTGCAGGCAAAAGAGAGAAAGATTTAAATACAGAACGAACAACAGTCGAATTCTCTTTATTTTCAACAAGCTGACTAAGAACGTCTAGAAGTTTTTTTACAATAGGATCATCTTTACTAAGATTATTCTCTCGTATATAAGTAGCAAGAAACTCAAGATAGATTGCTTGAGCCCAAAAGGGTTGGGTATACCCTTTCTCAGTCTTCTCTATCTTAGGCAATTGCTCTTCATCAAAAACTCCAATATCTGCCAAATCTATGAAAATATCAATTTCATTTTTATCTTTAAGCTCCGTGAAGAATGAAAAAGATGCTTGCGTGTCGTCCTTTATAATTTTGAAAATTTCCTGAGCAAACTCTTTTTTAGTTCTCACGAGGTGCCTCTTTGTATTTATTTAGAAGGC
>JAGRAG010000504.1 GCA_020435025.1 Bdellovibrionales bacterium
TGGCGGCACCAGGAGTTTCACCATCCCAATACTGCCGGTTGTCGTAATCGATGACTCCTTGAAAGTAGCCATTGTTGATGTAACCATAAATGGTCAAGGTTCCGAGACTATCAGAGAAGCTTAGTGTCACCTGGTTGTTTTGAATCTGACCTGATACCATTTCAAATGTGGGTTGAAATCCTTGCCCTGTTGTCTTGGCAATCTCATCCCATACCAATATTCTAATACTTCCAGATTGAGGACGAAGCGACCCATTTGCATTGGTCAATACGGGTTGCCCAGAGGACATTTCCGCTCTATTGAGTGCCATAAATCTAAGACCTGTGTCAGCCTGATAAGATCCACTAACGGCACCTATATTTTGTATAGGATCAAAGCTCACAGACATAAAATTGTCGACTCTATATTGAAACTCCTGTTGGCTAATACCCGTGCCCGACCAAATAATTCCTGTAAATCCAGAGGCGGACTGCTGACTGACAGTACCCGTTGTTGTCGTGAGTCGACCGTCTCCAGTCGTTCGAGCTCCGCGAGCTCCACCGATCCGTGACCTTGACTCTTCTTTCTGACATCCCATCATGCCAATGGCTAAAAACAGAACCAATAGAGTTCTTATTAGCTTTATAGGGTTAATTATCGTTTCCATTTCTCTCTCTCCCGGTTATGTATATTCCTAAGGCAAAACTTCTGCCGCTTGGCACGCTTCAAACCTCATTTATTTGGATCTGAGAGGGGGGCTCATTTATTTTTAGGCAAAGTGACACATTTGGGACCCATTGAAATCCTCAAGTGTTCAAGTTTTAGACACATTTCCAGGGCCCTTCTCGCAAGTAGGTTCTTTGTAATCTAGAGGATTTTTGTCTGAAATGCTATCTACCGGCAAAGCAAGGACCGCAAAAGACCCTTTGAAATGCACGGTCTCTCATGCGATTCAACTCAGGGCTTACAAGTTTTTCAGCTGTTTTATTTAAACTATGCAAAGCACCCAAAATGTATTCAATCGCAGACTGATCAATTTTAGGGAACGGACGACTTAGAAAAGAAGAGACAAACTCTGATCGATCCTTATCGTTCCAAAGGATTCTATCAACGATCGCCTTGGCGTCCCCACTCATATAAAGTTCAACTGCGGCGACTTCACTTTGACATCGCTCTAAAAGCCCCTGTTTCCGTATCGCCAATAACTGAATAATTTTTGCGGTAGCCACATCCAAAGATATAGCCATTTGCTGATAAACAGCCGACTTTCGAGTCAGCTTCGACGTTCTCTCACAACCTTGCATTTCTCCTTTTTTATTTAACTGATGACCGTAGTAATTCCATTCATAGTCATAAAGATTGGGATCCTCTGGAATGCTTGCACGAATATGAGACAAGCTCAAACGAATAGCCTCAAGATAGTCGGTAAATAGAAGTGTAATAAAATGATAACTCCAGTCGTGAACACTATCGCGATTTTCCACCGGTGCCATGGGCAACTTTCTCTGATCGATAAATGTATCGACATAGGCCCGATTTCCGACAATTGAGTCCGAATTGTATTCAATGGTTTCCTTAAACAGAAAAATTCGGTCCGTCTC
>JAGRAG010000505.1 GCA_020435025.1 Bdellovibrionales bacterium
GTCTTTGGACTATGCGGCGGCTTGGAACTTTTGGTCGGGACTTCGTTACTCCACTTTTTCGTTTGCTCGGGTTCGGGTGGGGAGACATCGGGTCCCCTATTTTATCAAGTTTAAGCCCGTTGGTTTGGCCGTTCGACTTTTTTATCCGAAGTTTTTTAATAGAGTTGTTGCTACTGAAGTAGGGCATGTGACCCTTCCCACAGAGCAAAATGGCGGAACCCGAAGTTTGGCGGAAATACTAGCTGGTCTTCTCAATCGTCAGCTTAACGAAGCCTTTTTGGCAAGTTCTGCTAAACATCAAGCCAATCGAGCTAAGGTGTTAAAGGAGTATGAAAGTGAAGTTACAAAAGTAGAGAAACGAATTGCGAGTAGAGTGATTAAAAAGGCGACAAGAGAGCTTGTGCGGTTTTTAAGTTCTGAAGGACAACTCCGTGAGATTTTCGAGAGTGAGGGCATTACGGATGTGACTTCTCGGGCATTTACCTACTTGAACTATGCCAATAAGAGCTTTTTAAATGCTTATTTTGATAGTGTGTTTGAAGCATCTATGAAAGAGGTGTTAGCAGAGATTGTGGCCGGATCGAACCAATCGGCAATCACTTCAGCGGCTGTTCGAGACTTTAGCGAAATGACGTTGAATAACCCTGAACTAGCAACCACCTTTGAAAAGGCCCTTCAAGAAGCGGATCGAATGGGTTCTATTCGCGCAGCAACTATGGCGGAATTGAAAAAAATCATTATATCTGTGAACCAACAAGTGGCATTTGGTGACTTTGAGCAGTCAGAAAAGATTGCATTGAGTCTTTCTGATCAAGAGCTAGATCGTATTGTCAATCGGGTTTCTGAGGATCGAAGTCATATTGAAGAGGCCACTCGCCGGGCGAATGCTGGTGTCTTGTCAGTTAGCAATTGGATAACAAATACAAAACACAATTACACCAATTATCTAGATCCTGCTCAGAATGCTTCGTTACAAAGATATGCAATTGTTCAAAGAATGACGAATGATGTTCAGGCTATGAGCCGTGCTGTTCGTCAAGAAACCGTAGAAATGTTTACGACTTTACCTATAGATTTGGGATTTAAAATGGTCATGACTGCTGGAATTACGGATGGTCCATTAAAGCCCTTGCAAGACAGCTTTATGGGAGAGAACTCAGTGATGTACCTCTCTCGTATGAGTTACTACAATGGAATGGCGACGGGCGTGGCCTTAGGGATGGTTGCAAACTCTTGGATGAAACTTCAGGAAGATCACTTTAATGCTGCTGAAGGAAACTTTGGTATGGTGCCAGAGGGAAATGATGCGGATAAGAGTTTTTTCAGATGGTGGCTTAAGCAGTATATGGATCGTGAGAAAAATTCTCTAGGTCTCAATTACAAACGCCATTGGAAAATTGTGGCTCCTAATATACCGGCGGCTTTACCCAATATTGCTATGTTGCAGTTAAGTCCCATCGGCTTGGGGCGTTTGGACCTGTCATTAGTTCTTATGGGCTACGCCGTCAGTGTTTTGCCGATCTCCGCCTGGTTTTATAAAATGGAACAGTCTTTTGAGCTAGCTGCGAATTATGACGCTAAATATTTCCCTAAGGAGCTTTGGGATCATCCAGATGTACAATCCTATCTTCAAAAAGAAGCGGCCGTCAGAAGAGTGAAGTTTAATTTGCTTAGGGATATCTTGTTAAACCCAGTGGGTGAGGCTCTTGTAAATATTGAAGTCACTCCGACATCTACCCATGGCACTCGAGGTTGGTTGCGTTCGGTGATTCCTGGAAATTATTTGCCAGAAGAAGCTATCCTAAATGGAACTAAAGGGTTGGCCGAAGCGACTTCAAATATTCCTGGTGTGAATCACTTGACTCAAGGTGTTTACAATTTTTGTGAGAAAATTTTAGATGGATCTTACTCAGAGTGGACAAAAGTTGTGAAGTAGTCTGTTTGAGGTCTAGGTTTGAACTCGACTAAATGTGAGTTATCTTGATTTTTGCAAATCCCTTCCTTGCGCGCTTTGCATTTTTTCGCATCGCGCGAGATCATTAAACAAATGTTTCTAGTGAGGTGATTGTGAAAGCATTTAAACTCGTACTTCTCTGTGTAATTTTCATTTCATTGGGTTGCTCTGGAAAAAAAACAAAGGAATCCCCTGAAACAGGTAAAGCTCCTGAGATTAAGGGAGAGC
>JAGRAG010000506.1 GCA_020435025.1 Bdellovibrionales bacterium
AAAGTATCCAAAAGATAGACTTTCCAGGTTCAGTGATCCATATGGCAATCGATTTTTCTAAATTCAAACGCATCGATACTGAAATTGGAGAAGAACCATGAAGAATCCAATGGCGTTTAACAAATTTGTAAATGGAATGATTCTCTTTGTCTTCTCCTTTCTATTTTTTATTTTCCAAAACTGCTCCGATGTGAGTATCGCCCCCATTGAGCAACCCCAGGTTGTCGCAAAAAGTACCACCAGCGGATCTTTTTGCTCCACACCTCCCCAGTTAGATGGGGATATCCTCAACGTCATCTTCGTGCTTGATATGTCAGGTTCTAATATCGAGTACCCAACGGATCTACCCGGCAAGCGGTTTGATGTGATTGAGAACTTTGTAGATATGGACTGTGCTAATAAAAATGCCGGTAACAAATTTGCTATTATTGGATTTTCCGATAAAACGTTTTTAGAGTGTTCCGCAGCGGCTTTAAAATCACCGAATCTCGTTAAGCCTGACATTGCCAATTTAAAACAAATTCAAGAAAGCGATGTTGCTATTAGAGATGGTGGCGGCAACCCGTTAAACATGACGCAGACTCATTATCTTAAAGGTGTTGACTGTGCCTCTAATATCATCAGCTCTCATATTTCCGACCTTCCAGAAGAAGAAAAACAAAGAAATGCCTATCTCGTTTTTTTCTTAACAGATGGAGTGCCTACAGACTATGGAACTCCTTCACAAGTAAGAATCGACCAAGTTAAAAGCACTTTGTCTGCCAAGTTCGATGATCTACACGAGTTTGGAAGAGCCACTGCGGGCTTTCGACTACAGCCTATTTTATATGGAAAAGATAAATTAGCCGATATTCGCCCTGATCAGCTCGGTTGGGCGGAAGACATAATTAATTTCTTAGCGGAAAAGGGCGATTCCATTCCTAGAACCGTCAATGACGTCAATGACATTCCCTTTTGTGAAACCTTAAAGTCAGGTAGGAAAACACAGTTTGTAGTCCGAGAATTTGCGGTCACCAATCTGACTGCTGTCATGAAGCAAGGTCGGCTCCTCGCAGATTCAGATATGGATGGTTTAAGCGATGATGAAGAGATTGAAAGGGGATTTGACCCGACCCGGCCTCGGTCTTCACGATCTGGAAATCTCCTATTAGACGGACTTTGCCCAAAAGGACTCCCCGCACACCAGTGTCCCCTAAGAGAAACCTGCCAAAACGCAAACTTCTTCGGGCTAACTGACTGTGATTTAGGTACCTACAGCTTGACCGATGGAATTGATACAGATCGAGATGACATTCCTGACATCATAGAACTTCTTAAAGGCAGCTCACCAAATAATGTGGACCTTATTAAAAACTTAGATGGTGACTCTCTCACGTTGGTGGAAGAAATTTTAAGGTATGGACGTGATCCAAATTTCCCTGACGACCATTTAGACCCTTCGGTTTTGCTGGACTATACTCATACCATCTCCCCCACGCCCATTGGAGAGTGCCCGGTCAACCAAGAGTCCTGGACCTATAAGATCAACAGCCTTCCTTTGGTGAGCACACTAAAGACCTCTCCGGATGATCGAGTTAGCTCGCAAATTCCGTTTTTGAAACATGAGGCCGATAAGAATATAGTTCTCATCTACTATATCGTAGGAAAGTCCAACGAGATCGCCGAGGAACGTCCAATAAGATATATTTTTGGCAAATTTTTAGAAGTCGATTTACAATCAAGTAAGGTTACTGAGCTTACAGAATTTATGAATATGGGAAAAATCAATGGCAACTTTGTTTCTCAATAGCACATTAAAAACCCCTTACTTAAAATTACTCTTTGGGGTTCTTATCTCCATCGTAAGCTTTACTATAACAGCCGATAACTTTAACTTAAAAGAAGCCTGCTTCCGCTTAGAAGGGGTTCAAATGCCCTGCTCCGGAGGAGCTGGCTGTGGCGAGCGTTGCGACTCCAGTCGCCAAGCTGAGCTTTGTAGAACCGGTCCTGATGGCAACGCCAGCGGTGGACGCAGCTATCAGATTTGTGGGAACCTTGGAGAAGGCGCCAAGTACTGTAGCGGAACAAAGTGCTGTGAGACCTGTGAAGGGATGTCCAGTAAGTATGACAAGTGCACGCTGGTCAAAGCTTGTGGTGAGACCTGTACCAATAAAGGAACTAAGAGCGGTCCCGACTGTTCTAAAAGTTCTTGTAGTCATTATGTTTTAGAACCAGGAATTATTTATGAAAAAGAATGTTGGTACGAAGAGCAAACGGGACCAGATAGATTTACTTGTTCCGGAAACTGCTCAGGTGATGGATGCACAAAATCCTGTAGTGTCGTCGGGGTGAATCAATGTCAGGCCGTCGGAACCTGTGCCTGCAATTTGACATGCCAAAGCGGAATCATACCTGGGCAAACCACGAGGGTTAGAAAGTGCAATCCCACTAAGACGAAAAATGTGATGTGTTGGGTTAGAAAAACGATTCCTCGGGTTGATAATGGCAATTGCGGCTGTAAATGTCCAGATAACGCCGTGACCTCTCCTGGAGGAAGCGAGCCCTTGTGTGGTTCTACAGTCACCAAAGAAATCGACCCACCTTAAGAAAAAAAGCAGACAATTTAATCGATACAAACGGCACCCTTGAATTGCAAATGAAAGTTCAGA
>JAGRAG010000507.1:0-327 GCA_020435025.1 Bdellovibrionales bacterium
AGCGTTGCAGTATTTAAGGGCTTCGCTATACTAGCGAAATGTCCTTCAAAATGTTATTTTCCAAAAAAACATTGGGTCCACTTTTTTGGACTCAATTTCTAGGTGCTTTCAACGACAATTTTATGAAAAACGCGTTGGTGTTGATCATCGCTTATAAAGGTGTTCAACTTTTTGGTTTAGATTCAAATCAGCTTGTTGCATTTGCTAGTGGTGTTTTTATTCTTCCTTTTTTTCTCTTTTCTCCTATAGCTGGTCAATTGGCAGATAAGAACGAAAAATCCAAAATGATCCGCTATACAAAAATTCTTGAACTTTTCGTAATGGCGA
>JAGRAG010000507.1:345-2674 GCA_020435025.1 Bdellovibrionales bacterium
GTTTCTATTTTGACTCTTTTGCTTTGTTGATGTTGGTTCTTTTTTTTATGGGACTGCAGTCGGCGTTCTTTGGCCCTCTGAAGTACAGTATTATTCCTCAGATTTTGCCCGAAGAGAAATTAACCGAAGGAACAGCATACATTGAGCTAGGCACTTTTATAGCTATTCTCCTAGGATTGATCGTTGGCGGATTGTCAACGACACACCCTGCGGTCACAAAAATGGTGGGATTGGGTTTGGTGACTGTTGCCCTTTTGGGATATTTTTTTTCCAGAGGTGTCCGTGAAGTCGAGGTGGGTCAGCCTGATTTAGTGCTTCAATGGAATCCCGTTCCGTCAATAAAAAGCCTGTGGAACATCATTTCGGAGCGAGTGGCCGTTAAGAACTCGGTACTAGCTATTTCGTGGTTTTGGTTTTTTGGGGCAGGGATTCTCACGGTACTTCCGGTTTTTGGTAAGGAAACCCTTAACTCGGATCAAGGAGTCGTCACTTTTTTTATGGCCCTTTTCACGATTGGAATCGCCGTGGGATCGATTGTTTGTGAAAAGCTATCTTTTGAGCGTGTCGAGATAGGTTTGGTGCCGATTGGTTCAATGGGAATGACTCTTTTTTTATTAGATATTTTTTGGACCTCAACACATATGGTGGCTAGTTCAGAAGTGTTGGGCATTTCTCAACTTTTAGCAACAGACTATGGTATAAGAATCTCTATCGACTTGTTTTTGCTTTCTATCTTTGGTGGTGTCTTTATTGTTCCCTTGTACACCTTGATTCAACAGCGAAGTGATCCTAAGTCTCGTTCACAAGTGATTGCCGGAAATAACGTTTTAAATGCCTTCTATATGGTCGTGGCCAGTATCATGATCATTGGCCTTTATGCCACTGGGTTTGAGCATCCGCATGTCTTTCTGGTTTTGGCACTTATGAATGCTGCGGTGGCAATTTATATTCACTTCGCAGTTCCGGAATTTACATTAAGGTTTGTCGCATGGATTTTGTCGCATTTTCTTTACCGTCTCGAGGTAGAAGGAGATAAAAATATTCCTCATCAAGGCCCCGTTATTCTTGCATGCAATCATGTCAGTTTTATTGATTGGTTGATTCTTTTTGGGACTGTCAAAAGACCGGCTCGATTTGTGATGTATTATAAATTCTTCGAAATTCCTATTCTGAGAGGTCTCTTTCGACAAGCAAAGGTCATTCCCATAGCGGGGGCTAGAGAAAATTTAGATATTTTAAAAAATGCTTATGAAGCTATGGAAAATGAGCTCGTCGAACAAGAAGTCATTTGTATTTTTCCCGAGGGAGAGATTACTAAAGATGGCCATCTTTTACCCTTTAAGCCCGGCATTGCAAAAATGGTTGAGAAAACCGGGGCCACTGTTGTCCCTCTGGGGTTAAATGGCTTGTGGGGCAGTATTTTCAGTAAAAGTCCTCAACGAAAGTTTAGAAGAGCTCCATGGTCTTTTTGGAGAAAAATTGAATTGAGGATAGGGACTCCTATAAGTGCGGAGAATTTTTCTTTGGACGTTCTAAGGGGGCAAGTCGGTGATCTTTTAGATGAAAGACCGAAAGAAAATCAAGAGTCTAAAGCCGATTAAGGTCTAACTTTACGTTGCAAAAAAAATTAATACAATTGATCTAACTTTTTGGAAACTTCTTTTGAAATCTTTGGTGTCCACTTGTGATGAGTATCTGTTAGTTCAATAAACTCGGTATTTTTGTGATTTTTTGTCCATTGTTGAAATCGCATTTTTGCATTTGCGAAGTCAACTATTTTATCTTCTAAACCATGAATAGCCGTTACTCCGTATTTAAAATGAGAGGGCAGCGCTTCGACTCTATAGCCTCCGTTCACACAGATCACATGATCCACTTTACGCTGATGACCTGAGACGAGGGGAGTGATATAGGCGCCCTGGGAATACCCTAGAACAACATTTGTCTTTCCTCCCTCGATATCGAGCAGTTCATTTAAATAAGAGATCGCTGGTGCGTAAGAGGTAAAAAAACGATCTAACCGAGGACTGTAGTGATACCAAGTATAGGCCTCTTCATACTCTTCTTTTTTCGTGTTAAATTTCGGCATCAAGAATAGACCATTAGGTACGATAACCTTCCAATCGATTGGGAAGGAGGATTGCGTGACTTTGTAAAAGAGCTCTGCTGTTTGTTGAAAACCATGAAGGGCCAATAGGACTTTCGAGCTCTCGGGATTTCCCTTAAGAAGATAAGTTTGCTCGAGGCTGACTTGCACGGACCACTTCTTAATCATAATTCCTCCCTAATCTCTACAGAGTGACGGATTCTTTGCTGGAGTGCAATCAGA
>JAGRAG010000508.1 GCA_020435025.1 Bdellovibrionales bacterium
GGATGCTGCACTAAAACATTGTCTATAGCTATGAGAGCCCGTTCGAACTGCTTCATTCTTGCAAATTTCTGAGCCAAAAAAAGTTGATTGACAATCTTCTCGGCCTTATCCAGCTCCATTTTTTCTTTTTCTGCGGATTTCAAAGTGACTTTAATTTCTGTACTCAGACTCCCTCCAGACGAAGCGGGCACCCAAAGTTTCTTCGTATTATATCCTTCCTTCTCAATCTCAATATTTAAAAATCGCCCTGGTTGATAATTATCACCTAAGACCTCATTGATCTCTGGACCCACCTTTTCATAGGGAGTGACACCAATACTCTTACGTTCTCCTGTTTCTGAATCTACCAGAAAAATATTGGCCTTCTCCGGAGTCGATACGACCTTAAAGGTGTTACTAGCACATCCAGCAGCGATCATTGTTAAAAATACCAAAACTAAATACTTCATCATTTACTTTCTCGTCTCGAAGTAAGACTTTCTTAAGTTAAATTTCTAAGTATTTAAAAAATAAGACGAAGATTGAGACACTAGACTCATCAAAAGTATGGAAAAAATTTTCTACAAGTACCTCTATTAAATAATACTCAGTCAACTAGCTACGGTTTCGAGACTCGGATAATTAAACTCGACGAATGTAAGTCAACGTTTCCACCTATAACCTGCATTCCGCTCATAAACTTCTGTCCAGATGTAAGTGATATAGGAGCGGCGGATCGCATAAAGGATCTCCCATTTGTATCAAACGACAGCGTCGATGAAGGAACAATCGAAAGCCCCCCCACCCCACTTTCATTGGCTGACTCTAAAAGTGATAAATTGAGCGAAGAGCTGCCGTCGTCGGTCGCGTCAGCTTGGAAGTATATAACGGCATTAGAAAAAAGACTTGTGTCAATCAATGTTCGTTCAGAGGTCACATCCATATCGCCACCAACAAAACCCTGCGCCGTCGAAACACGATAAACCACAGCAGCTTTATCAAGGTTTTCTAGTTTTACCCATATTCCGGCTTTGTAGATGGAAACTGATCCTGAAGAGCAATCATATTCACATCGATATCTCAGTGAATACAAATGATCTTCCTCAGCACTTGACCAGTAGGAACTTCCCTCATCCAGGTAGATATTGGCCATTTGAATTTGCGAATCAAAAAATCGGGTTTCCGTTTGCAAAAGATCTTCACCAGCAGATTCATCGTGAAAAACTAACTTTCCACTTGCCGAAGAGGAAACGGAAACCAAAGCCTCCAGTTCCCACCCGTTGTACTCCACAATATTTTTTAAGTGGCCCGTTTCCCTTTTAAAAAAGAGACGGTCCTGTAAATCGACATAGCTTTGGCTAGAGGTCGTATCGATAGAACCCATCAGATCATCGAAAGTTGCGCTGTCTCTAGAAGAAACCAAAGGATAGTAAATTTTTGTTTTTGTTGCATCCGACTGATTGATAAGAACTCTCCCAGAATTCAAGACAACATCCAGTGACGATGTCGTTTGATCTAATTTAATTCTATAAGTATCCGCCCCAATATTTAAAGACATGGCCACAGCCATTCGAGTGCTTTCACTAGTATTTGCCGGAACAGCTATCGTCGCGACAACATTATCACCACTATCGACAAGGTAAACATTTCTACTAGAGCCTTCAAAGTTCGTCGCGTTGACCTCGAAAAACACTCCCGTCACACCGTCATAATCATTACTATTAATTCGAGTCATCGATCGCTGAAAGGTTCTCGATGAGGTTGCGTCGGACCCTATTTTTCGATCAAACAATTCAATAGGTACTTGAAACTTGACAGATCCTGATCGCACAATACTCGCTTCGATCGAATGCGGTGATTTTGAACCATCGACGAATTCCGCTATCACAATATAGTAATAGGTCTCATCCGCAACGGCAGTTGAATCAACAAAATTTGTGCTTCCAGAACTTCCGACGACACCGTAAGGTCCACCGGCAACTTCGGCCCTAAGTACGGTATATGAAGTTGCTCCTCCTACGGCATCCCAGCTTGCCTGAACACCAGCGCTTAAATTAGAGAGAACGAAATTAGCAGGAATACCCAATAAAGAAATCCCCACCTCTGAGGAATAGC
>JAGRAG010000509.1 GCA_020435025.1 Bdellovibrionales bacterium
CAAAGTTATCGAAGCTGAAGTAGAAGAGTTGCGTGGTAAAATTAAAAAAATCGGAGAGGTCAATCTATCGGCGATTGAAGAGTATGACGATCTTTCAGAACGTTACAAATTTTTATCACAG
The DNA here is from genome assembly GCA_020435025.1 of Bdellovibrionales bacterium. Lineage (GTDB taxonomy): Bacteria > Bdellovibrionota > Bdellovibrionia > Bdellovibrionales > UBA1609 > JAGRAG01. Next base: position 122 of record JAGRAG010000509.1, read on the forward strand.
CAACATGAAGATTTAACTATGGCAAAGGAACAGCTTCGAAAAGTAATTGATCGAATCAATCGCATCTGTTCACGTCGCTTTAGAGAGACTTTTGACCAAGTGAATTCTCGATTCACTCAAGTTTTTCCAGTTCTTTTTGGAGGCGGAGAAGCACGTCTTGTGTTGATTGAGCATGATGATAAAGGGGAAATGGGAATTGATATTGTTGCCAAGCCTCCAGGTAAGAAACTGCAGAATGTGGGCTTACTTTCGGGGGGAGAAAAGGCTCTTACAGCTGTTTCTTTGATTTTTTCAATCTTTTTAGTTAAGCCATCGCCCTTTTGTCTATTAGACGAGGTCGATGCGCCTTTAGATGATGCCAACGTATTTCGATTCAATGATCTGGTTCGAGAGATGGCAAAGAGAAGTCAATTGATTATAGTGACTCATAATAAACACACCATGAAGGTGAATGATAGAATCTTTGGTGTGACCATGGAGAACAAGGGAGTGTCCAAGCTGGTCTCAGTTTCATTAGACGTAGCTGAAAAAGTAGCAGGAACTTAAATGGATACTCAAATTTTAGCATATATTATTGGCGCTCTGCTCGTATTGTTCGGAATTGGTTGGGGCGCAAAATCTTTTTTACTAAAGCCCCCTTCTAAAAACAAACAAATCGAATCTTCAACTTCGTTTGAAAAAAAGGAGGAAGTTCAACAAAGTACTGCGGATGAATTTGTTGAAGATAAAACTTCAGAAGCAGGACTCGCAGAACCACATTTGAAAGTTGAGCCTATCTCGGACAAGCCGGTCCCTTCAAAGGTGGACTCACCGAAAGCTACTAAGGATCTTCGATCGGCCTTAGAGAACACGCGGTCGCATTTTTTTGGTCGTATTAAATCGATAGTATCTCGTGAAGCTCGAATGACGGATGACGACATGGAAGAATTGGAAGAGGTTCTTTATACGAGCGACTTGGGACCAGCGACGGTTCAGAGGTTGGTTGAAGCGATCAGTGAAAAAGTGGGACGAGAAGAAAAGGGTAGCTTGGAAGTGGTTCAGTCGGCTCTCCGTGGAGAAATGAAAGGAATTTTTGCCGAGTTACAGGAGAAAAGTGCTCAACTGAATGACCTTAATGAATATTTCCAGATGGTCAAAGAAGGGATTGAAAAGCCTCGAGTCTTAATGATTGTAGGAGTGAATGGTGTCGGTAAGACAACGACAATTGGAAAATTGTCCTATAAGGCCGCTCAATCCGGGCTCAACACAATGGTTGTCGCCGGAGACACGTTTCGTGCAGCTGCTGAAGATCAGCTCAAGATATGGGCGGAGCGAGCTAATGTAGAAATATTTAGCCCTGAGGGTGTTAAAGATCCAAGTGCCGTGGCCTTTGATGGAATTCAAACAGCTATGGGAAAAAAAATGGATCTAGTGATTGTCGATACGGCGGGACGGTTGCACACTCAAGATAACTTAATGGAAGAATTAAAAAAAATGCGTCGGGTAATGGATAAAGTCCTTCCTGGGGCCCCTCATGAAGTGCTATTGGTCTTAGACGCCAATTCTGGTCAGAATGCCTTGATGCAAGCCCGTAGTTTTCATGAGTCTTTAAACCTCAATGGCGTCATTCTTACCAAATTAGACGGTACGGCCAAAGGCGGAGTTGCCGTAGGAATTGCCTGCGAACTGCAACTTCCCATCAAGTTGATTGGCGTCGGCGAAGGAGTGGCTGACTTAAGACCTTTTAATT
>JAGRAG010000510.1:0-2021 GCA_020435025.1 Bdellovibrionales bacterium
GAAAAGATCACTCGAGCTATGAGACCTAGTTCCACATTGAATTCAATTATTGGTTCTTAATTTTTCTTGTAGCTACAAATCTTTATACCGTAAAAAGCCAATTGTTTGATGGAATTGGTATATTCTCTTATAAAGACAGCCGAAGGTAAAAGCTGGCCTTTAGATCGTTTCTGCTCAATGCCTCTTATCGTGTTTTCCTCACCATGATAGCCTGCTTGTATGAGAAGCAGAGCTAAAAGAAAAAAATCTAAGCTTAAGAAAGTCCTGAGCTTTTTCTTTTATGTCCTCAAAAACTTAGGTCCCATGGGTTGGTTTCTTACAGTTATGGCAGGCGTACTTGCCTTAAACTTTTCCTGGCAGATTTATCAAAAACCAACGGAGACGCTATCTCTTATTTTCGGTCAGCAAGTGAAGTCCCCTCAACAAACTTGGAATGATTATGGATCTGAATTTAAGGAGAACTCCACACTTCTTTTATCGCCGACGTTTCTTGCTGCTCTTGCGCAAATTGAAAGCGGCGGCGATCCTTTTGCCTCTCCTCCGTGGCAGTGGAACTGGCAAAGAACGTGGAAAGATTGGTTTGCACCGATTTCCAGCTCCGTGGGCTTGTATCAATTCACCCGAGGAACCTATGAGCAGGCTCGATCTTTTTGCATTCAAAACAATCAAGTCGTTCGCACTGGCCAATGGTTTGAATGGAACACTTGTTGGTTTAATGCCTTCTACATGCGGTTCTCCCCTTCTGATTCTATCGAAATGGCAGCCTCATTCTTAACGCACTCACTAACAAAGCTTTTGCCAAAGGAACAACAGGTTTCTTCAGCCTCTGCTGAAAAACTCGCGGCTATCATTCATCTTTGCGGAGAAGGTGTGGCTCAAAGGTTTGTGAATCGCCTCAGTGCCATATCGACCCGCCATAGATGTGGAACCCATTCCATATCAACCTACCTTAAAAAACTTCAGCGAACCAAAAAGATCTTTGAAGGTATTGCGCAAAAGTCGTGAGTCCTCCTAAAGTTTATGTTAGACTGGCCGCTGGCGGATTTGGATATTAGCCAGCAAGTAAAAAATAAGCTAATAGCCACAACTCCTCTTTTTACCAACTCTCTCAAACGGACGTTAGTGAACATGAATCAAAGAAAAATATTGGTTACAGCTGCTCTTCCCTATGCCAATGGTGATATCCATGTCGGTCATCTCGTTGAATACATCCAAGCTGACATATGGAGTCGCTTTCAAAAAATGCGTGGACACGAATGCATTTATCTTTGCGCTGATGACACCCATGGAACTCCAATTATGATTCGAGCTCGTCAAGAAGGTGTTAGTCCAGAAGCATGGATTGAAAAATGCCATAAGGAGCACGAAAAGGACTTTCGAGATTTTGAAATTTTATTTGATGAGTACCATACGACTAATGGCCCTGAAAACAAAGAGACGGTAGAGTTTATCTTCAACCAGATTCAATCTAAAGGCTTGGTTACTACGAAGCCCGTAAAGCAACCTTATTGTGAACACGATAAGATGTTTTTGCCCGATCGATTCGTAAAGGGCGTTTGCCCAAAGTGTGGGGCTTCCGATCAATATGGCGACTCTTGCGATGTCTGTGGCTCCACTTACAGCCCGACTGAGCTAAAAGAGGCCAAATGTAGCGTTTGCGGAAACCCACCTACGGAAAAAGAGAGCGATCATGTATTTTATAAGTTAAACAACGACCGAGAATTTCTTCGCTCTTGGGTCAAAGAGCACACCAACGAAGGCGTCAGTAAAAAATTGATGGAATGGCTTGAAGGAGAACTTAAAGATTGGGATATCTCCCGCGATGCCCCCTATTTTGGGTTTGAAATTCCAGGGCACCCTCAAAAATATTTTTATGTGTGGGCGGACGCTCCCGTCGGCTATATAGGCACAACCAAAAAATGGTGTGCCAGGAACGGCCGTAATTATGAAGAGTTTTGGAAATCCGATAAAGCAGAAATCTACCACTTTATCGGTAAAGACATTGCTTATCATCATACGCT
>JAGRAG010000510.1:2045-2499 GCA_020435025.1 Bdellovibrionales bacterium
CCAGGACTTGATACACCTAATGAGGTTTTTGTTCACGGAATGCTCACGGTCAATGGCGAAAAGATGAGCAAATCCAAAGGAACTTTCATTAATGCGCGCACGTATCTGAAGTATGCCGAACCCACTTATTTGCGCTATTATTACGCCACAAAACTAACTAGCGGAATTGATGACTTTGATTTGAGTTTTGAAGACTTCGTCAGTCGCGTCAATTCTGACCTTGTTGGAAAAATCACAAATCTTGCGTCAAGAGGCGCGCAAATGCTGAACAAGAAGATTGATGGCCAAATAGGAGCACTTTCAGGTGAAGGGCGCGCACTTGTCGAAAAGTGCCAACTAGCTTCTGAGAAAGTGGCTCAACTTTACGAACAACGAGAGTACTCAAAAGCTATTATAGAAATCCGAAACTTGGCGGATTTGGCCAATCGATATTTTGACGAAAAAGAGCCTTGGA
>JAGRAG010000511.1 GCA_020435025.1 Bdellovibrionales bacterium
ATTGAAAAAGGTCTTTCACATAAACATTGATCCAGTCAGACAAAAGATGAGTGGAAACCACTTTTCTTCGACCTATCCGTGATTCCCGCGAGCTTTTGATCTCTTCAGGCTCTCCTTGTTCTTGTCCCTTGATCCAATTGATGAAATAAGCTCTTTCCGTTGAATTAAAATTGGCGAGTTGAGCCAGTTCATTCGCTCGGTCCAGAGTGATCCTTCGATCTCCCTTTCTAATCAAAGAGATCAAAGCAGGAGAGACTCGTCGTAGATTCTTTGCCGCCCGAACCACAGAAAATGCAGCCTCTGTTTCCTTTCTATATTGAATCATAGCCAATAAATAGTCCTTGGGGGAGGAATACTGGCTGGGACTGGGACGTGATGTGTTTTTATTCATAAGCTTATGATATTCAAAAAACTAATAATAACAATGGTATATTTATAAATTAATTTTACAAAGTAAAATTATTAGCGTCCTTAGTTTGGACTGCCCAGCCAAGCCATGAAATTCTCTAGGATTTTTAAGACATCGTGGAGATCCCTCCCGTGACTTTTTCTAGAAATTTAAGTTAGATTAATGGCTTGTTTATTAAAGGGAGACTCATGACAACTTCGTTTTCAGGAAAAAAGGCTTTGGTTTGCGGAGCCTCTCAAGGAATTGGTTGGTCTACGGCACAGATTCTTGCCGATCAGGGGGCCCAGGTTACACTGCTCGCCCGAACCGAAGAGCGGCTTAAGACTCTTGTAAACGAACTAAATGGCAGCGGCCACTCCTATCTCGCTGTGGATCTTCACGATACCGAGGCTTTAACAAAAGCCCTTCAAAATCAATCCAACGATTTTGACATTCTCATCCTAAACGCGGGCGGCCCAAAAGGAGGCTCCCTGCTGGAGGCCAAAGATGAAGAGTACCTAGAATCCTTTCGCACTCATATTTTAGCCAATGCCACTTTAGTGAAATCCATTGCACCTCATATGAAATCCAAAAACTATGGACGCATTGTTCATATTATTTCTACGAGCGTGAAAGCTGTGATTCCTAATTTGGGAGTCTCTAACACCATTCGCGGAGCTGTGGCCAATTGGTCCAAAACACTGTCCATGGAATTGGCCCCCTTTGGAATTACCGTTAATAATGTTTTACCCGGATACACAAAAACCCCCCGCCTTGAAAAACTGATCACGGCAACAGCATCCCGTCTTGGTCAAAGCGAAAGCGAAGTCAGTCAGATGTGGAAAGACAAAGTCCCAAGTCTGCGCTTTGCAGAACCTGAAGAAGTTGCACATGCCGTGGTTTTTTTAGCCTCTGAAGTGGCCGGATACATCAATGGAGTGAATTTGCCCGTCGATGGGGGAAGGACACCTAGTTTATGAAATTTGATGTCTTTTTTTCTATATGCCAAACACCCGTTGATGAACACACCCCTTCAGAGAGGACCATGTTTGCCAATTTTTTTGATCAAGTTGTGTGGGCCGATCAATTGGGTTTTG
>JAGRAG010000008.1:0-5693 GCA_020435025.1 Bdellovibrionales bacterium
GTGTTTCTGCGTTGCTTCAGAAAACCATGCCATTTCAAGCACTTAAAGAGCGAACACTTTTGATTAAAGAAGGCTCGGAGCTCCCAGAAAATTTGTCGGAAGTACTCGATCAATTCGGCTACGCGTCCTCTCCATTAGTGGAGGATGTGGGAACTTATTCGATGCGAGGTGGTATTTTAGACATCTATTCCCCTGCAGAGAATTTCCCTGTGCGGATGGAGTTGTTTGGAGACACAATTGATTCGATGCGTTTTTTTGACTCTGAAACGCAGAGAAGCCTAGAAGGAATTCTCTCTTATAATGTAATTCCCCCTCGAGAGGTTGTTTTTTCTGATGAGGCGCGTCAGTCCATAATTCGACGCTTTCGACAATCCGCAGACGGCCGCAATGTAGATCCCGGCGAAGTTCGTGAAGTCGCTCAGTCGTTAATTCACATGCGCTATTTTCATGGAATCGACTTTCTGCTTCCCTATTTTTATGAAACTCTCGCTAGTCCCTTGGATCACTTTTCTGCACCCTTAGTCGTTTGGAAATCCGAACCACTTGAATTAGCTCGACATCATGACCAGCTCTTATCAGAATTAAAAAATGATTTTCAAGCTTCTCAGGATCAAGCCATATGCGTGGATCCCCAATTGTATTATGAGAGTTTTGAGAATCTTCATCTTCCACCCGATACGAAGACTATAACCCTAGAGTCTATTAGCATACAATCTCAGCCAAATATGAATTTGGAAAATCACTTAGACCTGACGTCGGCCTCCCTTGAAGAGTTTCAAAATCAGTGTCAAAACCTCTTTAAACATGCGGAAGGTTTTAGTAGTTATCTCGATGAAAAGTTTCACCAATGGATCGCAAAAGGCTATCATATTTTTATAGCCGCTCGGACCAAGAACCAGTTCGAAAGATTGCAGCTACAGCTAAAGCATGCAGGATTTCAATGTCAGCTCTATGAGGAAGATCGTTTCCAATGGGATGAGTTACTTCAAGAACAGAAAAAAAACTCTCAATTTCTGCCCGTGTTAGCAAAGGCTCTCCCTGAAAGCCTTCGTTATGTAAATGAGCCCTATCTATTTCTCCGGGATGAAGACTTTTTTGGAAAGCGCTCTCGTACAAGATCCCATCGTACCTCGGGAACACTAGCCAACCGAGCCCACGCCCTTTCTTTTGGAGACTTGAAACCTGGAGATGCCGTCATTCACAAGCTCCACGGACTTGGCGTTTACCAGGGCTTAAAAGTCATGCCGATTCAGGGCGTGGACGCCGAGTTTATTCAACTCGAGTACAAAGACGGAGACAAACTGTACTTACCAATTTTCCGAGTCAATCAGATTCAAAAGTACTCGGGAGGAGGGGCAAAGAATATCGATAAATTGGGTGGCTCCCAATGGAACCGCATTAAAAAGAAAGTAAAAAAACAGGTCCAAGACATAGCCTCCGAACTTTTAAAGCTTTATGCCCAAAGGGCAAAAGTCAAACGACCCTCATTTTCTGTTCCCGGACATGACTTTTTGGCTTTTGAAAATAGTTTTCCTTATGAAGAAACGGACGATCAATTAAAGACCATTAATGACGTCTTATCAGATATGACCAGTGATAAACCCATGGACCGTTTGATCTGTGGTGATGTCGGTTTTGGTAAAACTGAAATCGCTATGAGAGCAGCCTTTAAGGCGGTCGAAGATGGACGCCAAGTGGCGTTGATATGTCCTACTACTATTTTGTGTTTTCAACATGCCGAGAATTTTAAAAAGAGATTTAAAGATTGGCCTATTAAAATTAAAGCCTTGAATCGCTTTTTCTCAGCCAAAGAAATAAAGGCGACATTAGAGGAACTTAAGCAAGGACAAGTCGATATTGTTATCGGCACCCATCGCCTTCTTTCAAAAGACGTTTTTTTTAAAAACCTTGGTCTTCTCATCGTCGATGAAGAACAAAAATTTGGAGTTAAACACAAAGAGCGTATTCGTCAGATGAAAGTGTCCGTAGATACTCTAGCAATGTCTGCAACGCCGATTCCGAGAACATTAAACATGAGCCTCGTCGGCTTAAGAGACCTTTCTTTGATTACCACGCCTCCCGTCGATCGACTTCCAACAAGAACTTTTGTTTGCAAGTTTGACAAAGAAACTTTTAGAAAAGCCATTGATAGCGAAATCCATCGTGGTGGGCAAATATTCTTTTTGCACAATCGCGTGCATAGCATTTACGCCGTCGCTTCTGAACTTAGAGAAATTGTCCCACAAGCACGAATCGCTGTGGCCCATGGCCAGATGGAAGAAAAAGAACTGGAAAAAACCATGCTTAGTTTTTTTCATCACGAAATCGATGTCTTAGTTTGCACGACAATTATAGAGTCCGGCATGGATATTCCCAGAGCCAACACCATGTTTATCGACAACGCCCACGCTCTGGGTCTCAGTCAACTCTATCAGCTTCGAGGTCGTGTGGGTCGGAGCAAATCAAGAGCTTACTGCTACCTATTGGTCCCTCCCAACAGAAAGCTTGATGACATTGCATTAGAAAGACTAAAGGTGATTCAAGAAAACACCTCTCTTGGTAGTGGCATTACTATTGCCCAACACGATTTAGAGCTACGTGGTTCCGGTGACATTCTTGGACAAGAACAGTCAGGGCACATTAATGCCATTGGCTACGAAATGTACCTAGAACTGCTCGAAGATGCCATACATGAAGCTAAAGGCGAACCCACTCGCACTGATTCGATAGAGCCAGATATTAATATCCGTATTCCAGCTTTGATTCCAGATAAGTACATGCCAGATATCCGTCTCCGCTTATCTTACTATAAAGCCCTTTCTGAAATCGACTCTGCTGAGGAGTTGGATCGTATTGAAGAAGAGTTGCAAGATCAATTTGGACCACTTCCCGAACCCGTTCACAATTTGATGGGATTAATGCTCATTCGAAAGTTCTGTAAAGATTTAGGAATAAAAGACATCTCATCCAGTACCTCAATGATCACCCTCTCCTTTACCGAAAACACTCCGCTTCCACCGGATAGAATCGTTCAGCTTTCGCTGCGTGAAAATAAAAAATATGCGATTACACCCGATCACAAATTTAAAATTCGCATGAAAACCATTACATGGCCCAATGTCTATGATGAACTCGTCTATCTAAAAACGCTGTGTCGCTAAGCCAAACCATGTCTCTCTTTTTTGAACACAGTTCGTTTGGCTTTAAACTCGAGATGTAAATTCACAATAAACTTTTATTTTTAACCTACTTTCTGTGCAGCCGTTACGGCCATGTTGCGTCTTCGGCGTGCATTAACCATCCACCCCTCTGGGCTGAATGGTTAACGCACGTCGGATACGCAACACGCGACCGGAGCTACAGAAAGTAGGTTAAAAATAAAAGTTTATTGTGAATTTACATCTCGAGTTTAAAGCCAGCCGTCGCATAGACTTCTGTTTCGAAATTGGGGTCGACTTTTTCTGTTGAGGGAAAGTACTTGCGACCTTCGATAAAAAAATAGGTGTTCTCTATTCCCGCTTCAAAATAGGACTCGATCGCAGATTCTTTATCTAGCCTGTTCAATTGAATCAACAATCCGCCCATCGCATAAGGAGCGACTTGAGTCGTTCCATTAAAGGATGAGGAAGCTAACGCTTCTTTGTAAGCAACAATATAAGCTCCTCCTCCAACGTAGGGAACAAAAGTCGGCTCCTGTCCCATGTTGTCCAGGGCAATGGTGGCTCCCGCCTCAACAAATACAAGATTCAAAGTAGACTCTGTAGAATCACTAGATGCTGTTTGAAACCCGACACCAAAGTCGTATCCAAAGGATCCCCACGAATAATTGCGTTTTTTTGTGTATTCAATCATGATCATTGGGTTTGTTTGGCTTCCGTACACCTCTTCATAAGTTCCTATATCTTGGTCGGGAATATAGCTAAGTGGAGTAAAGAAGTTTGCAGAAAAACCAAATAAGGAGCTCCAGTTTCTGCGACGTTCACTGTAGGGCATTAGGGTAAACCCACGTTCGCTCGTCTTTGGTATAACGTAAGTCGGTTCAACTTCAACCCAGCCTTCTTTACTTTCTCGGACCAGTTCATCCTGCTCGACATTGGTTTGAATTTCATTTTCTTGAGCCCGTGTCTCAATAGTAGATACGAAAATCCCGATAACATAGATGGTAGCTAGAAATAAATGAGGAAAGGGTTTTCGTTGCATATCTATAATATACAACAAAATAAAAATTTGGTGACTGATTGTTTTCAGTTCGTCAGAATTTGGGCTGAAATATTATCTTTGGTCCTGATCCTTTTTTTCTACACCACTTCGACTCTTGCCAATATTGAACTTGGCGTACAAGAATCAGTGAATCAGCAACTTCAGCAAATGTCCCTTGAGGAGAAGGTGGGTCAGCTTTTTATTTTTGGGTTTAATGGAAAGTCCTATAATTCTGGTATCGATCAAAAATTGAAAAACCTTCATCCTGGAGCCTTGATTTCATTTAGTAAAAACTTAGGAAAACCCTACCAAATTGCACGGCTCAATCATCAATTACAGAGTAAGTCGGTTGCTTATTCCCATGTACCCCTGTTACTTATGGTCGATCAAGAAGGAGGTACTGTCACCCGGATCCTTTCCAGTCCCCGTCCACCTAGTGCTCTGGCCCTTGGCTTAACGAAAGATCCCGCTCTTGCTAGAAGCGTCGGGCAAGTCACAGGAAATATTTTACGTTTTCTTGGCTTTAATCAAAACTTAGCCCCCGTTGCAGACCTGTCTAATCCCAATGAAAAAAACTTTATAGGAAGTCGTTCTTTTGGTGATGACCCTCTGCTTGTAAGAAAAATGGTCCAATCGCTTTCTGTAGGTCACTTGCAGTCGCTGGTATTACCAACGACAAAGCACTTTCCCGGTCATGGTGGAATGATACAAGACAGTCATAAAACTTTACCTATTAAATCCATCACCATCGAAGAACTTAAGGAAAAAGAGCTTATCCCCTTCATACCTTTAGCCCGAAATCCAATGCTTACAGCAACTATGGTGGCTCACCTGTCACTGCCTAAAATTGATCCCACAGGGGTTCCAGCAACCTTTTCAAAAGTAATCATTACTGATATTTTACGTGAGTCTCTCGGATACAAAGGTCTTGTTATTACCGACGACATAGAAATGTCTGGGGCTCGTTCTTCGGGATCTGTTGGCCAACGAGCCATTAAAGCTCTCATTGCTGGCAACGATATGATTATGGTTGCCTGGAGCTATCACAAACAAAAGGAAGCCTATAATGCTGTTCTTACAGCGGTCCGCAATGGGGTCATTTCCGAAGCCCGAGTGAATGAAAGTTTGCAACGAATACTTTACGTTAAACAACTTCTAAACTTAGAAAATCAAGTCAGTCCGCTTACAATGAGTGAAGCTGACTTTCAAATCCATTTCAGAAAACTATTAAGCCAGCAAGCACAGTTAACCCATCGTATCTCTCGTTTAAATTTCCAGGCAACTTTGGAAAAAAACGACAATCTTCGGTCTACTCTGGTTCCTAGCCAAAGAGTGCACTTTTTCTCTTCCAGCTATTCTATATACAAAAACCTCGCAGAGAGTTTACCAAATAAGGTTCGTTTCACTCGCTTGAAGCGAAAAAGCCCTTCGCCTTTTTTATCGATGAACCAAAAGATGCAAAATGAGCTATTGATCTATCATGTTTCAGGGGA
>JAGRAG010000008.1:5705-13567 GCA_020435025.1 Bdellovibrionales bacterium
GTATTATAGAAAAAGCACCCCACGAAATAAAAAAGAAGATCATTGTTATCAACACTTCTTATCCCGGAATCTTAAAGGCTCCAAATGACTTCCAAGCTGTCTTTTCAATCAACACTCCAAACCATCTCGTTGGACGCTGGGTTGGTGATTTCCTTATCAAATCTGATCTTAGGAAAGAAAGAATTCCCGCAACGGAACCCCACTCTAATTTTGAAGTGCAAAAGAAAGTTCGGCAGAAAGAATCACAAAGTCGCAGCAATTCCCTGACTGGAAACTCTTCAAGTTAGATTGGTACCTTATCATTTTAATAAATTTCATTCGGTTGTGCTTCTAGCATTTGCAGGGTCCTGCATTAAGCAAGCAGCTTAGAAGTAGCTGCCCACCCATTTTCTATTTGTCTTTTAAACTCAAACGAACACGTGCTCGTTTTGCTTTTCTTTGGTATTTCTCAATAAGTTCAGGATCAAGATCTGAGATATGGTCCAGTTCTTTTTCAACCTTCTTAAGTGATTCTTCGACTCGAGCAAAGTCTATTTGTTCTGGAAATTCTGCTGTCTCCGCAAGAATGTCTATGCCGGAAGGGCTGACTTCACAGTAGCCCCAACTAATAGCCGCTTTGATCTGTTTGCTTTCTCCCTTTAAGCGATAGCGCAAAACACCTTCGCTTAAAGTGGTCATAATTGGTGCATGACCTGGAAGTAAATTTAGCTCTCCCCGAAAACCTGGAACAATCACTTCTTCGACTTCCACTCGATGAGCTAAAACTTTTTCTGGAGTCACAACATTTAAAGTAAACATATTTCTTAGCCTTACTTTTTAAGTGTTTTTGCTTTCTCTAAGGCCTCTTCGATAGTTCCAACAAGATAAAACGCTTGTTCAGGAATACCATCGTGCTTACCATCTAAAATAGCGCGGAACCCAGAGACGGTATCTTTGATGTCTACATAAGCACCTTTAAGACCTGTAAACTGTTCAGCAACAAAGAACGGCTGACTCAAAAACCTCTGTACCTTACGAGCACGTGCCACAACCATTTTGTCATCTTCACTCAACTCATCCATACCCAAGATAGCAATAATATCTTGAAGTTCGTTATAACGTTGTAACAACGCCTGTACATCACGAGCTGTTTGATAGTGCAAATCACCAACAATAGATGGATCAAGAAGTCTTGAAGTAGAGGTTAAAGGATGCACGGCTGGGTAAATACCAAGTGCAGCAATATCACGATCCAAGTTCGTTGTCGCATCCAAGTGAGTAAATGTGGTCGCAGGAGCAGGGTCCGTATAATCATCCGCAGGAACGTAAACCGCTTGAACGGAGGTGATCGAACCTTTATTCGTTGACGTAATACGCTCTTGAAGAGCACCCATTTCTGTCGCAAGTGTCGGCTGATATCCCACTGCTGAAGGAATACGACCTAAAAGGGCTGACACTTCGGCACCCGCTTGTGTAAATCGAAAGATATTATCGACAAACAATAATACGTCCTGACCTTGTTGATCACGGAAGTACTCTGCTTGTGTCAGTGCTGAAAGTGCGACTCGAGCACGTGCGCCTGGAGGTTCGTTCATCTGTCCATAGACAAGAGCCGTCTTAGCTAACACACCGGACTCTGCCATTTCACGCCATAAATCGTTTCCTTCACGGGTTCGTTCTCCAACTCCCGCAAATACAGAATAGCCACCGTGTTCTGTCGCAATATTTCGAATCAATTCCTGAATCAATACGGTCTTTCCAACACCGGCACCACCGAAAAGTCCAATTTTTCCACCTTTTGCGTAAGGAGCTAAAAGATCAACGACCTTAATTCCAGTCATCAACATCTCAGCCTGAACCGACTGATCTTCAAACTTTGGTGCTGCACGGTGAATAGGCCAAAACTCTTTCGCATCCACGGCTCCTGCATTATCGACTGGCGCTCCGGTAACATTCATAATACGGCCCAGAACTTTTTCGCCAACAGGAACTGAAATCATTGTTCCAGTGTCTTTAACTTTTGTTCCACGAACCAAACCTTCAGTAGCATCCATTGCGATCGCTCGGACTTCACGGTCACCAAGATGCTGCGCTACTTCGAGTGTTAGGTTCCATTCTTCATCACTGATACCTTTATTCGTAACATGCAAAGCATTTAAAATGGGGGGAAGCTCACCATTTTCGAATTCTACGTCTACGACTGGACCCATAACTTGTTTAATTTTACCCATATTTTCCATTAAATAATCCCTCTTTATTATAAGACGCTTATTAATTGAGTGCTTCCGCACCACTACTAATTTCAATCAACTCTTTGGTAATTGCTGCCTGTCGGAGTTTGTTATACGTCAATGTCATTGAACGAATCATATCTCCAGCGTTGTTAGTCGCATTTTCCATAGCGGTCATACGAGCTCCATGTTCAGCAGCAACCGATTCCGATAAAATTCTATATATCTGAACCGCAAAATGTTTATTTAACAGTTCATCTATTATTTCTGTGGGCTCTGGTTCAAAAATCAAATCCTCAGAAAACTGGCTGGAATTCGTTTTTACAAAACCACTTTCATTCACATCAACTGGTAAAAGCTTTTCTGTGATCACATTTTGTTGAATTGCTGACTTAAATTCATTGTACGTTAAACGAATTTCGTCATATTCACCGTGTTGATATGCAGCCATAAGTTTTTCCGCTATTTCATTGCTGAGGCCGTATGAAATGTCTTTTGCGACATGAAGAATTTTATCAATTCCAAAAATCTTTTTGTTTTCAAAATAGTTCGCTACTTTTCTTCCAACAAAAATAAAATCATAAACCTCGTACTGGCTTTTTTCTGCTGCGTATCGTTTTTCAATTTCCCGAATCACCGAGCTGTTAAATCCCCCGCAAAGTCCCCGGTCACTTGTAACGACTACCGTTAGAATTTTTTTGGGATCCTTTCCCGAACTAAGTAAGGGATGCACCACTCTTTTGGTGACTGCGATATCCGCAATCACGCCAAGAAGACCAAGGGCATAGGGGCGTAAATGAGTGATTCGGTCCTGCGCTCTTTTTAACTTAGCAGCCGACACCATTTTCATGGCCTTAGTGATCTTCTGAGTGTTTTTAACACTCCCGATCCGGTTTCTAATATCCTTTAAACTAGGCATTTTTTAGACCTACTTTCCAGATGACTTAAAAATAGCAGTAAATTCAGTTAAGGCGTCTTTTAAAAGAGCCTCTTCTTCTTCCTTGATCGCTTTTTTAGCGACAATCGCATCGACTACTTTTTTCTGTTTTGTTGTCAGGTATTCGATCAACTCTTCTTCGTAACGACGAACATCGAATTCACTGACCTTATCCATATAGCCTTTCGTGGCCGCATAAATAGCGATAACTTGTAGCTCTGTCTCGATTGGTGAATACTGTGGCTGTTTTAATAATTCAACAAGACGTCTTCCACGAGCCAATTGTGCTTGAGTCGCTTCATCAAGGTCAGATGCAAACGCTGAGAACGCCTCTAACTCTCTAAACTGGGCAAGCTCAAGCTTCAATGTACCAGCGACTTGTTTCATCGCTTTGATTTGCGCCGCACCACCCACACGAGAAACCGACTTACCAACAGAAATCGCGGGTCGAATCCCTTTGTAAAACAAATCTGACTCTAGAAAGATCTGTCCATCCGTGATCGAAATAACGTTCGTAGGAATATAAGCAGAAATGTCACCAGCCTGTGTTTCAATAATTGGAAGTGCTGTTAAAGAACCCCCACCCATTTCATCACTCATCTTAGCCGCTCGCTCAAGAAGTCTTGAGTGAACATAGAAGATGTCACCAGGATAAGCCTCACGACCTGGAGGACGACGAAGCAGTAAGGAAAGCTCACGATATGCTTGTGCCTGCTTCGTTAAATCATCATAAATAATGAGCGCGTGTTTGCCGTTATCTCGATAGTACTCGGCCATCGCACATCCCGAAAATGGAGCAAGATACTGTAACGGTGCTCTTTCAGAAGCTGAAGCGGCAATAATTGTTGTGTATTCTAGAGCGCCCGCAGCTTTTAATTTTTCCACCACCTGTGCCACTGTTGATTGTTTTTGTCCGCAAGCTACATAAAAACAGTGAACGCCCTTTCCTTTTTGATTGATAATTGTATCCACGGCAATGGCCGTTTTTCCTGTCTGACGGTCACCGATGATCAACTCCCGCTGCCCTCTTCCAATAGGAATCATAGAATCAATCGCTTTAATTCCTGTAGATAAAGGTTCTTCAACGGGCTGTCGAGTCACAATCCCTGGGGCCTTAACATCCACTCGGTTATATGTGTCAGACTCAATCGGACCTTTTCCATCAATGGCTTGTCCCAGAGAATTAACAACACGCCCTAAAAGCGCGTCACCAACGGGAACCTGAACAATTCTTCCTGTTCTTTTAACGGTATCCCCTTCTCTAATTCCTCGATCGTCACCAAAAATTACGATCCCGACATTATCAGACTCTAAGTTAAGAACCATTCCCGAAACTTCTCCGGGAAACTCAACCAACTCACCCACCATTGCATTTTCTAAACCGTAAACATTGGCAACACCATCTCCAATAGACAGAACATTACCTGTTTCCGTAACTTCAAGGTTCTTGCTATAGTTTTTAATCTGTTCTTTTAAAACCTTGCTAATTTCGTCCGCGCGAATTTGTAATTCCATTCTAGTGTGTTCTCCTATTTAAATCTTCTTTGAGTCGGCTCAAATGAGTCGTCAATGTATCATCAAATGTATAACTTCCAACTTGTGCAATTAGACCGCCAATTAAATTTGGCTCTTCCGTATAATTCAAAATGACTCTTTTCCCAGTTACATCTGAAATCTTTTTTTCAATTGCCACTCTTTCTTCGGGAGAAAGAACGGAAACTGAACGAACGATCCCTCGAGTCACGCCGTTTTCGATATCAACTTGGTTTTGATAAGCTTCAAGAATTCCTTCGAATGCAGCAATCCTATTTTTTCTTGCAAGCATCAGAATAAAATTCGAAACATCTTCAGAAACACCATTTCCATCTAATGCCGCTTTGAGCGCTGCCTCTCGACTTGCTGCAACAATCAATGGTGAATGTATAAAATCATAAATATCTTTATCTTTATTAAAAAGATCACCAAGGGCTCTTAGTTCCTGAAGGGTTTTCTCTTCGATTCCCTTTTCTTTTGCTAAGCTGTGCAAAGCCACTGCATATCTTGTTGCGACTTCTGATACACTCATATTTGAACCACCTGAATCTTGCTAACAAACTCGTTTTGCAATCGCTTTTGATCATCCTTATTGATTTCTGTTTTTAGGTGCTTTTCTGACTCAGACAAAGACTTATCAATAAGCTCTTGGCGAATCATCGCCACAGCTTTTTGCGCTTCATAATCGACTGTTCGATGGGCTTCTTCTTCCAATTTTCTCGCTAAATTTTTCGCATCAGCGATGATCTGATGCTTTAACTCTTCGGCATCTGCTTTTGCTTTCTGAACACTTTGATCTGCCGTTTCAGTCAGTGTTTGCAGGCGCTCTTTAATTGCTGTTTTTTTCTTCTCAGCTTCTTCTTTGGCTGCCTGGGCGACTTTTAAATGAGCTTCATATTGCTCACCTCGATCAGCAAAAAGAGACTGTATAGGTTTTTTTAAAAAATAGGCGAGCAACAGCAATAGAACTCCAAAATTGAAGGCCTGAATGGCAATTGCTTTTAAGGGAATAGCATGGGGGTCTCCGTGGCCACCACCTGCGGCCCAAGCCACAGTCGCTAACATAGATAGTACAATTATCATCACTTTCATTACGCCAAATCCTTACCGACCACTCGATTCACGATAAGCTCACTCACTGAATTCACTTCTTTTGAAATTTCTGTTCGCGCTTTATCAATCTCTCTTTCAATCGTTCGCTTAGATTCTTCAATGATAGTTTGCGCTTTTTCTTTAGCGGCTCGAACAACTGCTTCATGTTCTTCAAGCGCTTCAGACCTATGTGTATCAAAAATCACTTTGTGTTCTTGATTCACAGCACGAGCTTTTTTCTCATATTCTTTATGAAGCTCTTCTGCTTCCGAAATAAGGCGCTCTGCTAACTGTTCACTCCCCGACGTGTGCTCGACCCTTTTTTTAAATGCTTGAAAATAGGGTTTAAATAGCAAATTTGCGAGGAACAAATAGACGACTAAAAATAGCAAAAAGTGATAACCAATTGTTTGATTCACACCTAATGACAGTAGAATGTCCATTATCTTGATATCCTTGAGAAAATTTTGGTAAGACATAACGTTTTCTGAAGCCCTAGGCAAGGTGAAATAATAAGATCGTGTTTTTTCTTTTTACTTCAGGGAAACTCTTGCCCAGAAAGATTCTCAGTAGAACTTCGCCTCTTTTTGCGTCTTTTAGGTCTCGTCTTTATATCTATATAATACTTGAGCAGTTTTATATAAGGCCCACTGGTAACATGGGTAACAGAGCTTCAAAGGGGTCGGTCCTGATTGCGGATGTATTCCTTAGAAGAATTAATCGATAGAGATCAAGTTTTGGGCATATAAGACGCACCTTCAAAAACCACACCCTCGTCAATTCTCAAACTAGGGGTTGTCACTGTTCCTTTAAATGATGCAGGGGGATGCATGATAACTCGACGCCTCGCAAAAATGTTGCCCTTTACCTCTCCGGATATAATGACATTTTCAGCTTCGATCTGAGCATCAACTTTGGCTCCGGGATTTATAACCAAAGTATCATTAGTAAAAATCTCGCCTTTAAAGCGACCGCCAATCCTAACTGTTCCTTCAAAAGTGAGGCGGCCTTCGAACTCGGCACCATGATCTAACAAGGCCGTTACCTGCCCTTGCTGAATATCATTATTTGAATAGGATTCTCTAATTGGTTCTATTTCTGCCATGTCTTCCTAATCTTATCTACATAATTATTAAGCTCATCATCAGAATAAAAATGAATAGATATTTTACCCTTTCCATTTAAATAGCCAATGGAAACTTTGGTTCCCAATAATTTTTGCAACTCTGAGGAAAGTCCTTTAACAAGTTTCTTTGAGATATCCACGTCATCTACCGACTTGATCTCTGAAACTTCTGTTTCCCCTTGTTTATATTTAGCTACAAGCTTTTCCGTCGCTCTCACACTGAGTTTTAAGTTTTTGACTTTGATAGCGATATCTTTTTGAACTTTTAAATCTGCCACTCCCAAAATAACTTTGGCCTGCCCTAGGGCAATTTCTCCCCCGGCCAGCATTTTCCTTACATCTGGAGCTAAGTTTAAAAGTCGCAACAAGTTAGCAATTGTTCCCCTTTCTTTGCCGATTTTTTCCGCAAGTTTCTGCTGGGTAAGACCATATTCCTTAATAAGGTGATAGTAAGCTTGGGCCTCTTCTATAGGGTTTAAGTTCTCTCTTTGAATATTTTCTATCAAAGCCAATTCCAAAACATTTTGTTCATCAGCTTCTTTAAGTATTACGGGAACCTCTTGAATGCCTGCCATCTGCGAGGCTCTCCACCTTCTTTCTCCCGCAATAATTTCAAATTGATTATCTGATAGTTTCCGACAAACAATCGGCTGCAATATACCTTTTTCTTTAATTGAGGCCGCAAGCTCTTTTAACGCCTCACCTTCAAAAACCTTTCGTGGTTGTTTTTTGTTTTGAACTATTTTGTGAATTGGAATCTGCCATATGCGAGCCGTCTCTGGAATTCTTGGCTCCATATCTTTTGTAGCAACCGTTTCTGCTTTTTTCTCCTTAATTGCTGGCGAATTCTTCTTACCCTCAATAAAGCCCTCTTTTAGTGCCGCTATATTTTCAACTTGAAATTCTTCCGTAGGAAGATCGATTTCTACGACGTCCTCCCTGGGCTCTCCAAGTAAACTTCCAA
>JAGRAG010000009.1 GCA_020435025.1 Bdellovibrionales bacterium
TGGAGGTGGCGGCCGGATTTGAACCGGCGTACACGGATTTGCAGTCCACTGCCTAGCCACTCACAGGGCTTAAATTGAAAAAATCAAAGATTTAAAGGATTGCTAATTTAAGATTTCAACAACATTATATTGTTGTAATATTTACCTTATTTTAGCAATTTTGAGCAAAATAATCCACTTTTAGCTGTTAAATTATCAAATAAATGCTAATGTTATTTTAAATTGTTCCGATAGGTTGTTCTAAAAGGAGATTTGCGTGAAGAACCTCAGCGAAGTCGAAAAGAGCCTCCACGAAATTGTGGCCAACACCCACCCTGATCTAAGGGAGAGTCTGGAGTTCATTCTGAGACACCTTATGGACCGTAAGCGACATAGAGAGACCACCAATGTTCCACAGCTCTATTTCAAGCTAAAAGCTCAAGACGAGCCGAATTTGCCCCCTCTATGGCACTTCAAAGAAGTCTTTAGTCTCTTGGCAGAGGTTGGCGTGGGAAAACTGGATGAAACCACTCGTGATATGCGTTTTATGTTTCTCTATGAAGTTCAGTCCGTCGGGGCCTGTGGCCTGGGAAAAGGACACCTAAAACTAACGCCGAACCAAGCCTCTGATGAAAATACTCAGCCCGAAGAGGAGTTGAGCCCCATGGCTTTGGTCCACAGAACTCTTTCTGTTGAAGTCCCTTTAAAAAACGATCGAAAAGCAAAGCTTACCCTTCCATTGGATCTAACCAATAGTGAATGGAAGAAGATCTATCAAATTGCGAGCAAAGCAAGGGAGAGCCGGATTAAGAATTGACAGCTGTACCACTTTAAAGACTCCAAAAATGAATCAAACCTTTGCACGTTAAAAAAAGAAAATTGCATAGATACAAGGCTATTCTGTGAGAGCTTTAGCTGAAGCAGTGGGGACCAGTCTTTCTCAGGTACAAAGAATGTTTTCAAGCACAGCAACCAAATGCACGCTAGAAACACTTATGAAGTTTTCGGTGATTACTGGAGTGGATCTCCATAGAATTCTTAAAATAAACAAGGCATCTTAAGCCTCAACTCTTTTTATCTCCGCACTCCTCGAATTTATTTCACAGGGGAACTCTTCTGAGCCCTGACGAAACAAAGTTCAAGGGCCTTGGAGGTAAAAATGAAACACTTAATTCTTCTCTTAACACTTACCATTCTGACAGGTTGTGGATCCAAGGAAAATTCACCACCATCAGCTCCACCTGTTGGCATCGAACCTTGTGTTGATTGCATTCCTGAAGATGACCCATTGGGGCGAATAACTAAGACTGATTACACTCTTAATGACCTCTGGCAAGAGGGATTTCCGAAAGACAATCTTGATGCTGAACATCACACATACTTAAAAGGTAATGGTTTTGAGATTGCTCCTATTAAAAACGACCTGTATGGCAGAGCTTTTTACTTAGAAAAAGTTCATTGTGGTGGAATTACTGACCAAAGAACCTATGTTGGCTTCACTGATGAATACACCAAAAACTCACAAATTCTTATTAGAATTACGGGAAATAGGATTGAGCAATTCTCCTACCGGACAACTATTAATTCCAATCCATCAGCCTATGCGCAAGTTGAGAAAATTTCCGAAGAGACTTGGGATTGCGTAGAGGGAGTTTTACATCGACCTGGGGATGTCAATTATGGAACTCCGGACAGCGACAACTATTTGGCTTTGGGATCTATTGCTGTTGGTAAAATAGGAACCTGGTTTGTATTGGCATTTCAAGATAACTCAATCAATCCGACACTTCCTGGCACCACAGAATACTATCAGGTTCTTTATAAAAGTGGTTTTCTACAACCGACAAATAACCAAGAGATTACAATTGGCAAAAATAACCCAGCAAAGCTTATCTACTACGACAACGGATTTATACAGTGTGAATACACAGCGAACTCAAACATTTTTAGCCAAATCATCTCAGGTAATATAAATACAAGAATTTTTACTGCGCACAGCGGGATCCAACAAGAGAAAGCTCACTTTATTCAAATCAAGAATCTTTCCGACAAAAATAATCAACCAAAAGAATGCATTTACGGGAATTTTTCAGAAGATTTAAACACAAAATTTATTGATCTCGTCATGGCTTGCAAATAAGGAGTGTGCAATGTTTTTAGCTAAGCTTATTTATTTTTTATTACTTTTAAGTGAAATAATTCTAACTGCAATAAAAATTCTCACCTTGATAGCCTTCACATTATTCCTAACATCTGTTCCCACTATTGGAGTCGGTCTATTTCTTGACCGAATTCCTTGGCCAGTAGACTTTCCTTTGCTTCTCATAATTGGGGCAGTAGCAACGGCCATGGCACTTTTTAAATTTACAATTGGTCAAGTGCGCAAGACAAAGAACCTTCTAATTGCCATCATATATAATAGAGAAGACTGTTTGATGAAAATTCAAAATCTATTTGAGCGAGATCAAAAACTTAGGGCTTCAATTGAATGCCTAGAAAATGAATTCCAAGCCAAAAAGGTCAAACTCGATGAACAATTGAAAAAGCAAGAGCTGGCCATAAAAGAAGCCAATATTAAAATGGCTCAAAATATAGAGAAGCATAATAACCATATCATAAAGCTAAAAAACAACGTCGATCAGGAACTCCATGCTTATGCACTTAAAAAAGCCATAGAGCGTTTTGCCGGAGATAAGGCAATTGAAAAAGCGGCTCTGAAGAAAACTGGAAACGACTGGGATCATTAGTGGGCATTGATCCAAATAGCAGCGTCGTCAATATGGGGCCAGAGCGGTCGAATTTTGACAATTTTTGTCATTCCAGTCTGGCATTTTTTGTACTTATGATTTGATTGCCTTCAAAATCTTCTTCAGAACAAAAATATCAGCCTCTTAGACGATCTAAACTAGGAATGGAATTTGTAATTACTGCAAGCGTAAATAAAATTGACACGTTTTTGGAGAAAACAATGAAAAAGCTAATTCTTGCAGGAAGTTTAATAGCCTTATCCTCAATATGGGTGGCATGTGATTCTAAATTTGTAGAATCCTCCCCTGATTCTGTCCAGCTCAGTGGTATAACACTTGATGAGCGATTAACTCAAAAGGCTGAGATTGATGAGAGAATCAATCAAATTGACCAAGGAGTTGAAAAGGTAAAAAGAATCATTGATCTGTTTAAAAAGATTCAAAACCCTGATCAAGCACAAGATGTTTATACCCCGATAGATTTTGTACTTGATGTCAATGCAGAACTAAAAGCTAAAATCCCTGAAAACCGAGACGGTCGCCTTGTCCGATATAGCAAAATTGAACTTCCTCTCACAGTATTGTCTGAAGAATGCAGAACACTCCATACCTCCCTCGAATCAAGCGTCATCTACGAAGAGTCCGATGAGGAATCAACTACTGAGTCTACAGAGAAAAAAGCCATCGGTGAGAAACTGACTTATTCTTTTCGTTCATGCGCTTCAGAAGAAAAGTACCTCGTTGCTGTTGAGGCTAACTGGATCGGTTCAAACTTAGAGATTAAGTTGAACAATGAAAATTTAGAAACAATTTTCAAAGACATCGTAGTTAACGAGGTTTTAAAAGATTCCGCATGTAGAATCACTCAAGACTCCGAGAAAATTATCGACACCATTCACTGCTCAAACATTAAGGTTCAACTTTCAAACAGTGAAGATGCCATGGTTAATGATATGATTTTCAATAATTCCGGTGAAGTTCGATTTGAAGCTAATGCCGATATTTTTGAGAATGCTCGCAAAAAAGCAACTTCAGAAATCACAGTCCTTGCGAATGGCGAAGTTAAATTCGATTTAAATAAAATTGAAGAAAATGCCAGTGAGAGCCAGTAAAATGAAAAAGTTGATTACCGCATCCCTTTTAGCTGTAGCTTGCATTGTAATAAATGCTTGCGCCAAGAACGACACTCAGAATAAAAAAGAAGATGTGGTTCTCAAATCTTACCGTCTCATTGACGAGCAAAGAACTGATGAAGCCATCGAATTACTTGAATCAGAATTAGCCAGCGATCCAGATAACTATGAATACAAGATAACTTTGGCTTCAGCCTACGCCCACAAGGGTGGAATGAAAGTTCAAAAATTTGTACCAGCAGTTAGTAAAGCTGATAAAATGAAAGATCTAAAACTTTCTCTAGAAGATGTTGACGACAAAGCCAGCGTAAGTAATCAGGTTAACACCACGGCAATCAATGTTGCTCGTCTCTTAACTCAGTTTGCACAATTTTTTGAAGTCTATGCTGTTATTCCAGTTATCAATTCTGATCAAGCAACCTACATCAAGCATGCCATTTATCTCCTGAACGAGACAGACGACAGATTAAAACCTGAGGATGCTCTCTATCGAGCAATCCTTGGTATCATCATGTTTAAACACATACTAGCAGAAGGTCTAATTGGGGAGTTTGTAAAACCTGAGGGATCAGAAACTTGTCGTTTTGACCTTGGAAATGTGAATGATACCTTTGTTGAGCTAGGTAAAACGCTAATTGGTGTCTTAAATGATATCGGATATGCAAATGATGACCAAGCCAAAGACCTAAAAACTACTAGTGATGAGGTCGCTGACACCGTCTCTAACTTGACTTTAGCCACAACGTCATTGATGGTTATAGATGAAGCTTCGAGCATGTTTTTACAACAAGCGGTAATACAGCATGGATTTGGAAAACTCATTAAATGTGGTGGAGATCAGTAGCTCTATTCTTATCTGTTTCATCAGGAATTTTTTCCACCTCTCCAGCTCTAGCCCAATCCCTAGCCTTTAGTCGCAATCCGCGAACTTTTGAAACTGTTCAGTCTAGTCTTTTCATTAAAGGAATGGCCCATTCCTGCTTGGCTATAAAAAACATCCCCGATGGTATGCCTTGTAATCCAGCCAATGTACCTCTTCAGAAAAAGCCCAAACTTGGGATTGAGCTCTTACTGTCCAACGGGTACTCCTCATTAAATAATGTGAGAAAGTTAATAAAAGGAGAGGTGTCTGATGAGTTGGTGGACACACTTTTCTCTGAAGGAAAAATTATTCAAATAGAGGCCAACGCTGAGCTTGATTTTCAATCAAACCTTTTAAATGCCCGCTATACCCCTTTAACTGTTAAAGGGCTTTCCGTTGTAAGAAATGAAGCCAATCCCGACGTGGAACTCTCTGTCATGGAAGAAAAGGGATTTATGTTCCAAACAGGTATAGAAACCTTTGATAATCTATTTTTAGGTGTACAAGCAAGGTTTGTTGAAAGAAAGTTTATCCGCCAACAATTTAAACTTATTTCTCTTGGCACCACAGCTGGTCGAGATGCTTTAAAAGCTAAAGAGCAAACAGCTACATATATAGAGCCTGGTGCCACATGGATTCTAGCAAAAAAATGGCAACCACGTGTTTCACTGCTAGTCGCCAATTTAGGCTCGGTCTCGCAAGAGTATGACGAACTAAAAGTGCCTGTTGATGTGCAATTTGGTTTTGGTATCAGTCCCCCAGTGAAATGGGGAGAGTTAGAAATTTCTCTTGAGTACAAGAGTTTATCCTACGAAGAAGAAACGGATTTCGAGAAGCTCAGATTTGGTGGTTCTTATAATTTTGGAGCAATGAACCTAGTCGCAGGATTAGATGCCAATGGTATTTCTGGTGGAATTTTCTATGCTCTCGATCAAATTGATGCAGGTGTTTTATTTTCAACAACAAAACTAACAAATGAGGACGAAGATTTCTTTACTCAAACTGTCTACGTACAGCTTGGCTGGCGTATTTAGATCAGCCACTTTTTTTATTCTCTTAGCTTTTTCTGTGCAGGCTATTGCTTTAGAGGAAGTGGAAGTTAATAAAGAGAGAATTTATTGGAAAGACTTTTCCAAAGAGGTGCGCCTATTGAAAGAGGCCGATTATCGCAATGGGCTGAGCTATATCATCAGCGGGACAATAGCTTTAGCGGGAGGTATCTGGGGCGAAAGCATTACCGACGATCCAGCCGAAAAGGGAATTTACACAGTTTTCCAAACAATCGGGATAGCATCGGTTGGTTATGGAGCTTACCAGTGGAAAATTGGAGGAGAGGAACGAGCCCTCTACGATGCCCTCCGATACACTCGTGGCCTATCACCAAAAGACAAGTCTCTTTTCCTGCGAACTTATTATCATCAAAAAAAGCTGAGAGATAAAAGAGAAAGGGTGATTAAAGCTATTACTCATGGACTGGTCGCAGCTCTTAATATTTACAGTGCGACTCAGCAAGATCAAAGTGGAGTTAAAAACGCTCTGTTTTTTGTTGGCGGTGTCAATCTTTTAGCCTCAGCCTCCTACACATTTGAGTTTTAAATAGTTCCTGCAAGAACCATCTTTTTTAACTTTTGCCATTGTCGGTGTGAATTACCTTTTGCCGTCTTTACCTCGTAAAAATTAAAGAAATCAGAGAATAAATCAGTATAAAGATCCCCAAAATTCAAATCGAAAACTGTTTGCAAATGCTTTTTTAAGTAAGATCGGTTCATAACTCGCAATTCGACTCGAAAAACCTTATTGAGGTCCGTCTCTTTTCCGTAAATGTGTTTATAATATTGGTATTTTCCGTCAGAACGATTCTTATTTTCCTCAACCTCAACACCTTTATTATATATATTTAGAAATCTAACTGCGCTTCCTACATATAAGCTTGATAGTTGTGGCTCACCCGATTTGCCAATGCTGTAAAACTTTGAAGCCCTGCACTTTCCCCTCTTCGGTTTAAATGTCATTCCATCCTTAAAATTGAAGACTTCAGAAAGTGAAGAGGAATTGGCTAAGACGTCCATGCAGATATCTACACGGGTTAGTGAGGTCAACTCGGGGAAATTGAACGTGAAATTGTTAATATACGCGTTCAATAATTTCTTATGTCTCGACAGGGTGTAGAATTCACCTTTGAAAGTGGTTTCGACCCCTCGATTGGCCATGAGAACATGAATTCCTTTGCGAGTAAATATCTCCCCATAAATATTGTGCTTACTCTGACCAGAGTTATTCATATCGAAAAGCCTCCGAAAATGTGAATCCCTTGGGATATCTGAGTCCGTTTTTCTTGGCAACCTTTGGTTAATTTTAACCAGATCAAGTCGTCTGGAGAGTACAATCATTTGATCCGCCTGGGGGCATAGAAAAAGCTATCAATTTGATTGGACTGAACTCTTCCTTGCCCTGGCATTTTTAATGAATAGTAATGTTCATCGGAGCCAAAAGCATTTTTATAAGCTTCGAGCTCCTTAACATAAAATGTCAGAACAATAGGAATCATTGCTCTATGAATAGGTGTTGATGCTGATAATTCTTGAATCTTCAATTGTTGTGAAGCGAGAAATGCAAAAACCTGAGAAGATCGACCTATTCGTAGAACTTGAGCAAGAACTCTGAACAGATCCATGGCCTCCTTATCTTTGTTAGCTTTGAACTCTTCGAGGCAGTATCCGATTTCATCAACCACAAAAA
This sequence comes from Bdellovibrionales bacterium, assembly GCA_020435025.1. GTDB lineage: Bacteria > Bdellovibrionota > Bdellovibrionia > Bdellovibrionales > UBA1609 > JAGRAG01. Next base: position 7,461 of record JAGRAG010000009.1, read on the forward strand.
CTACTTTTTGGGGCGATTCGGGGAACTCCTCTGCTTTTGCTATTGTTTTAAGCATTAGCGTCTTCAATGCATTTAACTGTGTTGCTTCTGTTATATGGAAATATTTATCGCAACAATTTATAAGAGCGTCTTTTTTTGGGCTTGCGTAATATATTTTATACTCAGGACTTTTGCCTTTAATCTGTCGTATAAGATTTTCCATCATTTGAGTTTTTCCCATACCAGTCATGCCAGCCATATAAATACTCTGTATAGGTGAGGAAACCTTTTCCCCAAATTCATTATGGCCGCAATAAAGCTCTCCGACCTTCAACTTAGAAAGTGGCATATCGTAGGGTCGGCAGTTTCGGATTTGTCGTAAAATAATCTGAAATTTTTTTGAACTCCGCTTAGTGTCTTCAACTTTATATCCGTCGGGAGCAAAGGAGTTTATCCTATTCTTGTTAATTTCAAATTCATTGGCTTTAGGATGGGGATGTTTGACTTCGATAATGATCCTCGAAAATCGTTTCTTTAGATTTACCTTAGACTGTTCCATTGCAATATTTAAAATAAATAGATTTTCTATGATCCATATTTTAAGCATCTTTCTCTTAATTAAATTGAAAACTACTATCGTAGCAAAAACCCCGCAGACAATTTCCACGGGGTGATCTTTTAGAAAAGTAAGATTACTTACCAGTCTTTCCATCTCTAACTTCCTTTAAGCCGACAATGGCACCAATTCCTATGCCTTGAAAATTGTTATCTCCCCAAGAAACCTCAATGTCGTAGGTGGCATTCTCTTTAATGTCAGACAAAGAAGTTCTGAATATCCCAGGCAAGTTGGTCGTACTTCCATTTGGCATGACCACAATTTGATACCCAGCCACTTCAAAAGGCTCTTTTCTCTCTTTCTGCTTCTGCTTGAAATAGTCTTCCTGCTCCTGTTTTGTGAATGATCGAACTGACTGTACGAAAAAATTATTAACTGTTTTTTTAAAAATCATTTTATCCTCCTTGATTTTTATTGCGTTGGTTTATCCAACTTTTTTTAAATGGATTTTTAAAAACGTATTTAGAGGCTTTTTTTAAAAAAATTTCTTTGGGTGGTAGATTTTGTTGTAATACGCTATTAGTGTAAGCGTATTACAAACACTTGTTATCAGATCATTCAGGTGGCACTAGCACCGTTGGTGCGTGCCACCAATGCGAAAAAAACACAAACAATATTAGCCGCATACAAAGATTGCCAAATTAGATGAGATTCCGTTTTTTTATCAAACCCCATTGATTCTCTTTTGCGCTAAAAATGCGGATTCTCCTCTTCTTTTGATAACTTCATCAACCCCAGATCTTTGCGACGGGTTGACAGAATTTACCCAAAACAAAGGAGATTAACATGAGCGAAAAGAAAAATGATTCTTCAGAAAAAAGAGGGAATCTTATTTCGATCACCGGCAAACACTTGAGTCGAAACGGTGAATGGTTAGTGATTCGTATAGCAGACAACGCTATACTTTTAAAAGTTAGTGAGCTTAAAGAGCTTTTCTCGAGAAGAGAGAAGGAGTCTAAGCAAAAGGGCGCGTAATGCGCCCCTTATTCTGAAAAATGTTTTTTATAACAGTTTTCCTTGGTTTCCATATCATCTGGGAAGCCAAGGTTTTCTTCTAAATATTCTAATAAATCTTTCTCATAATTCGATAATGGTTCTTCGTTCTTTTCTTTTGATTTCTTTTTAAGAAAAAAATAAAAATTACCCAGAGCATAACGATATCGAGACACCACTGCCTGCAATCCACCAATTTCTTTTTCTAAATCCTTTTTACATTTCATTTTAATGTACCAAAAGAGTAGCTTTCGTTAATTTCAGTCTTTAGTTCTTCAATTGTTGCCTCTTGAAAGTATAGATCTCTCTCGATAAAAATACCTTTCCGCCTTAGTTCTTCAAACTCATCGAGCGAGAAGTATCCCCACTCAAGAAAATCACCCGCAACTAAACCAAAAAACATATTGGTTTCAGCATTAAACTCTGTTGCGTACCAAGTCCAATGGCCACAGGCGTGAAAGTATTTTGCGACAACGATGACTTCTTCGTCAGGTAATCCATCTTGACATCCAATTTTTCTAAATCTTTTTTTTATCGTTTTTGTTAACAGCTTCATTTTTTTCCTCCTAGTTTAAATTAAATGGAAGAATAAAGACGGACTCGATGCCTTTTATGCGAACAAAAATTGATTGTTTTGATTTGTAAATGGTTTTTTCAATTAACAAATAAAAAATAATTTCGGAAAAACGCTTAAAACTTTCTTTAAGGGGTATCTCAAAGGCAACTATGGAGGTACTCTAATGAGTCATAAAATTAAGGTTTTAAGTTTATTTTCAGGAGCAGGTGGGCTCGAGCTAGGTTTAGATGATAGATTTGAAGTAGTTGGCTTTTCAGAAGTCAGCAGGAATTCTTCATCAGTTCTTAGGAAAAATTATCCAGAGATTTCAAATTATGGTGATATAAATAAAATCAAGGTTAAAGATCTTCCTCAATTTGATTTTCTTGTGGGTGGGAGTCCTTGTCAAAATCTATCAATGGCAGGAAACAGATTAGGCCTAAAAGGGAAAAAGTCGTCTCTCTTTTATGAATACCTTAGAATTTTGAAAGAAGCCAATCCATCTTACTTTCTTTGGGAAAATGTAAAAGGGACTCTGTCATCAAATGGTGGGAAGGACTTCATAGAAGTTCTCAAAAAGTTTTCTTCTTTGGGTTATAATTTACAGTGGCAAGTTTTGAACTGTAAAGATTTTGGATCAGCCCAGTCTAGGAATAGAATTTTTGTTTTTGGGTCCAAAAATTTGCAACAATTGCCAGGCTTGCTGTCAATTCAAAGGCAGGACTACAGAACTTCAAAATTAAAGCTGAAGCAATTTTGTGGAAACCTTGTTAAAGAGGGTTATGTTAATACTATTACAGCAAGCTATGGGGTGAAAAGTGGTGATGGAAGTAAGGTTTGTAGTTTTGATCCCACCCTGGAAAACTTAAAAAAATTTAGAAACAATGAAATTGATGGGTTTATCAGACCTCTCAGCCCCTTAGAGTGTGAAAGACTCATGGGTTGGCCAGAAGGCTATACCAGAGTTGGGATTGATAAAAGAGGCAACCACAAAATTCTTTCCAACAATGCCAGGTATAAAATTTGTGGCAATGGTATTGCTCCTAAATGTGTAGAGGCTCTTTTACAAAATTTTGGAAATAAAAAAATGTTCTCAGTTTGTAATGATAAAAAAATGTCATTTAAAGTTTCTGATGGGAGTAAAACTTCAAGAGTTTTTTCAATTAATAATATTACAAGTGATCATTCAAAGGTAGTAGCACCTAAGGAGGGGGTTTTATCTAAAAAAGGTCATCTTCTTGTTGATGAAAAACCCATAATACACCAAAGCACATATGGAAAGGTTTTACTCTCTCAATTCCTTGAAGAGAGGACCAGTGATTTATCTGCTTCTGATATAGAGTATCTTTTTGAAAGGGTTTCTTGATCAAATGAAATTTGAAGTTCAATTCCCTGTGGAAGCTTTTTAGCTCCCTTTTTTTATTTTACTATCAATCAACTGAATAGACTCAGGGGTGAGTTCATAGCCCAAATAAAATTCTTGGCATACTTGCACAGAATTTCCCATAGACTGGGAAATGAGGGAAATACTGACCCCATGATTTAAAAGTCTTATTCCATAACCATGACGCAAATCGTGCAACTTTAAACCAGATTTTTTAGCCCCAAACACTCTCTGACAACTTCGTCGAAAGCGTGCGGAAACCGCTGTTCTGGATATATCTATTTTTTTCTTGTCCTCATTCCATTTCTCTAAGGCTGCAATTCCTTCAGAAAAAATATAGGCTGGACGAGATGAACCCCACTTTGGTTCTGCTTTCTTTCCATCATCCGTCATTTGATAGTTGATTTGGACAAACTTTTTGCATGGAGAGAGGTCAGCAGTCGAAAGGTGAAAGGCTTCCCCAAGTCTTGCCCCTGTATAAAAACAAACTTTATAAAGAGTTTTTATTTCTTCTCGCTTTTCGTCTTCTAGAACTTTCGCGAACTCACTGACTGTAAGGTAATTGACAGATTTTCTAACTTTTTTAGGAAGCCTGAGTTTGACATCCTCGCGTTGCAGAAATTTTAAAATTTGATTTAAGCGTGCAACAATTCTTCTTTGCTTTGGATTATCAAAGTCAGAATTATAAATGGCTGATTCAATTTGCTCCTTAGTCGCACTAACAATGCTCAATGGACCAAGCGCATCTATAGCCCTTCGCAGATCATGACGAGCAGAGTGTTTGGAATTATTTTTTATAGGTCTGTGCTCGTAATTCTTTTCCCAATATTTGGTCAAAACTTTGTCATTAGTGGCATTGCCAGTATAGTGGGTGTATTGCCCAATGTTTGCATTGAGACGATTGCGTAGTTGCTCAACTTCTTTTCTGGCCTCATCCCAAGTCAGAGTTTTTTCACAATACTTTTTATTGATCGCTATGAGATCTAGATTGTCAGTTAAAGCACTTGTCTTCGTGGAGCCGTCGTCTTGGGGAGTCGCGAGAAAGATGGAGAAAGTTTTTCGCTTTCCCTTACCTCTCGACTTACTTGGATTTTTTATGTGATATCTGGCGCTCACGTTTACCTTCTCGCATTTCAATAACTTGTCGGTAAACTTCTAGCGTAGATAAAGTGGTGCTTTCAACCTTTTTGACGATCTCAGTTATGCCTTTGGCTTGTTTATAGGCTTTAAGGTCAATGGCTTTATCCAAGAGACACTCCTGGATTTAAGTGGAGGTGGTGGAGGAAATCGAATCCCCGTACACAGATTTGCAGTCTGCTGCCTAACCACTCGGCCACACCACCATTGAATTTAAAAAAATTAACTCGACTAAAGAGTGGTAAAAAGATAGCCACTATTTTTAAGTCGCTAGCCACCCAGTTTTTAGTCCAGTTAAATTTATTACTCATTTCAATCCTTTATAATTAACAATCTCACCCTGAGCCATCTCTAAGGAGATTTGCAGTCC
>JAGRAG010000010.1 GCA_020435025.1 Bdellovibrionales bacterium
TGATAGTCGTGTAGCTGTATTGTGGTGTGGGTACACGACTAATAAATAGATTCAAGTAAACCTTATTGTATCGATACGGGACTGATTAAATTAACAAAAGAATAACTAAATTAATATCCTTTTGGCTCCGAAAATAAATTGTATTTACAACTTAAGGAGTCAGTATGTCTAAAATGATTGCTGCGTTTCATTGGGATTCTAGCAAAAAAGAAGTTTCAACTCTCTTTGTAGAAGATAAAACTTGGAAAGTTCGGAATCGACCTAAAAATATAAAATGTAATTCAACTACAAACCATTCTGTATTTACAAAAAATGCCAATGATGCAATATCTGATTTTTTTAATGAAATAAATAACCTTCAGACATTAGGAAACACAGTTCTAGTAGAGTATAAAATAGTTTCTGGATCAGGACCTATAGTAAGATATAAAAACAGATTTGCAAAACAAGGTGTTGAATCTGATTTTGTAGAGAAAACTTTTAAAACTTATTTATCACAGTACAAGCTAAAACATAGATCTCTTAGAACAAACTTAAAAAAGGAAGCCCTTTCAGAATTCACAAAAATGATTAAAGGGTTGAATTTAATGGGTTCAAATAGAGGTGAGGCGTTTAAACATAGAGTATGGGCCGTAGCACTTCACGCAACAAAAAAAACATACTCAAAAAAGGTATTTTCTGTATTTCATGCTAAACGTCATTCAACTAAAAAAAAGAAAGATGTTCAGCCGCTTTTTCGATCTTGGGTAAGCAATCTTTAAGAAACAATTTACCTTCATCTGCCCATTTTCTCTCAACAAGAGAATCTGGGTTCATTTCATTCAGGCATTGTTTAAAAATGTCAATTTCACGTATAAGCTTATCATGAGCTGCTTTCAAAAAATCTCTATTACCCAGCTCAATTGATTCATCCAATTCATCTATCGCACCAGCTAGTGCTAAAGTAGACTCTCCAATTAGTTGTTTTTTTGCTTTTTTCATACTCTCCAATTATACAAAACTTCTAAAAAACTTAATACTCTACATCAACTAAAATGTAACCTTTATATTCAATAGACAAAAAGGGGCTCAAAGTACAAACCCTAAGCCCCTCAAAATTATCCTAAATTATTACCCTTTTTGCCATCAGGGTTAGAAGCTGGTGTGGGAACACCATTTATATTTCTAACATGATAGTCTGAATAATTACCTGATCGAATCTCGCTAACAAACTGAGGTCTAGTCATATTTTGACCAGTTCTGTTATCAACGAAACCAGTGTTTCTTCCTGTTGAAGTTTCTCTTGTGACGCTTACACGTCCATTTTTTTTAGGCATCCTTGCCTCCTATTGGTTATGGAGACTATTGGGCCTACTAATAATTGACTTGAAAGATGTTATCCATTCAAATGGTGATATATCAAAAAATTCAAATTCAACAATCTGAGGCTTACTAGTCTCGGTTTGTATTAGAGCGAGGTTGCAGCCTCGCTTTATTTTACCAAAATTATACCCACCAAATTGCCTATTTTTAAACCCCAAAATCGCTATTTTTAAGTACAGCTAAGGTTTTGAGATCCCAGAGTTTTTAGAACTTTTTTGTATAATATATATGACGCAAAGCCATTTATTTTGAATTCAGACCAAATCTATCAGAAATTAACGCTTTTGAGGGCTTGGGAGAATATTTTGTCTCCCCGACCAATTTCTCTACAAGAGAATTTGGTCAAATACCTGAAATCCCACGTTCCTTCGGCTTCCGTTCCATCTGTTAGAAAAAATCTTGTAGAGTTGTAGAGGGGGAAATGATTAATAAAAATAGTCCGATTGCAAACCTCGCAATTCTCGAAACTATTCGCTCCAGATCAACAGGTTTTTATCTAGATCACTTTTTACCTATATTAGCCATGTCACTTGAAAGTATAGATAAAGAGCGGCTTACCGATGAAGATATTCAATCAGTCCTCAAAGAAAATTTTGATATACATGCACCTTTATCGACAGCAAGGTTAATCGCTAATAGAGCTAAGAAAAAAAAGCTAATAACTCAAAAAGATAACTCTTATTTTATAAACCACGAATCAGTTCAAAAACTTACAATAAAATTCAAAGAAAAGTCAAAAAAGGCACAGATTGCTCAAAACGAACTGTTTCAAGATATGATCAACTTTTCTAAAGACCGCTTCCAACTAGACCTGACTCACGAAGATGTACAGATATATTTTTCAGAATACTTAACGGGGTATCACTTAGACTTAATTAAAGACATTGATAGGGGGGATTCTACCCCCAGAGCCTCGTCAAAAGTAGAAAATTCAGATTTTTTAATTAGCTCATACATATCTCAATTAATTGAGACAAAAAGTAAAATTTTTGAGTATTTAGAGACTACCGTTCGTGGATATATGTTAGCCAGCTTTTTAACTATCACCCACACTACTGATGGAAAAACTAAGCTAACAGAAATGAACATATTTCTAGATACCCCTTTGTTAATGGGCCTACTTGGATTTGATGGTCCAATAAGAGAAGCTTCTTTAGTAGAAATGCTTGAACTTGCTCAAAAACTAAAAGCGTCCACCAATGTATTTCAACATAGTTATAATGAGTGGGAGGGTGTCTTTGAAGCGTGGTCTGGTGCTTTAAGGAGTGGAAACACGCATGCCATGAACCCTGCTACACTTCAATTGTTAAGAGCTAAAAAAATGGACTATGCAGCTATCGACAGCTTAGTTCCAAGATTAAAATCCAAGCTCGAAAGATTAAAAATTACAATTAAAGACAAACCCCCTAACACTGACCCAAACCTTGTTGTTGACGAAGTTGCCTTGAAAGAACAATTGGTAAAATCAGGTTTTAATGACCGAGGAAAGAGACTTGATCGCGATATTGACAGTGCAACGGCCATTTTTAGATTAAGAAACGGTGTTAGCAGAGTCTCCTTAAAAGATGCACCCCCTATTTTTGTTACAGACAACACTTTGTTGTGTTCAGAATTTAAAAAGTTTTTTGCTGATTACATCGATGAAAAATCAATCCCTATTGTGGTCGGTGATATTTGGCTTACAAATTTATGCTGGATGTTGAACCCAACATTATTCCCAACACTGCCCAAGAAGCTTATAGTTTCCCACTGTTATGGAACTTTATATCAAGACGATGGGATGTGGCAAAACTTCCTACAAAGATGTGAGCGTCTCAGGAAAGAAGAGAAAATTTCTGAGGATGAGTTACTTCTAGTACGGCAGGAAAAACAATTTATGATCACAGCAAAAGAAATAGCTCTCACAGAAGGCTCTGATTATGACGACCAAGCTTTACTTTCTGGTATTTCAGCAACAAAAAGTAAAATCTTTAGAGAAAAAGATGAGCAAATTCGAACTTTAGCCAACTCTGTTGGAAACATAGAAAATACAGTTAAAAAAATCTTTGATTTTATCTCTACTTCCATATCATGGTTAATATTTTCTGCTGTTTTAGGCCTTCTTATTTTCATTATATATTTGGCTGTGGAAAATAATAAAAATTTATACCAATACTTAGCTTTAGCTATATTCGGTCTTTTAGCCTTTTTCGTAGATATAAAGCTTTTCAGAGATAGACTAGTTTACCGTACGAAAATTAATAATTTTCTTTGGAGCAAATTTGAACAGATGAAAAATTTAAACAAGTAAGCAGGAGAACATGTTTTGAAAGAGTTTATCTTTGCACATATAGAAAAAATTCTTGCCCTAGCGGGATCAATATCTGGATTTTTCATTGGTAAATATTCTGAACGGCAAAAGCTAAAAAATTCCTCTGATGTAAAAACTTTTGATGCTTTAACACAGAAAATGCCGGAGTTCTCAAGAATCAAACTATTTTTCAATGAAATGGACCTTAAAAACTCCTTTAAAACAGACGTATTAGGGGTCGCTCATGATGTATTGAGAGACTTTTGCCAAGATCGTACAAAAAATTTTCACAATAAAAATGTCAATTCTAAAATGATAGATGCCTGGAATGCGATTCGTGAATTATCTGAAGAAGTCGGCTCCCGAACATCACCTGATCCAAATGGTTGGCAAACTATTAGTCGAGAAAAATATGGCCATGGAGTCGATGACTTTGAAAGCGGTGAAATCCTGAATGACATGGCTAATGCTTTTTTCTATAAATATGAAGAATTTCTAGCTGAAGCCAAAAAAGAGCTTTTAATATAATTTTCTAAATCAACTAAACCCCAACCCTCTTCTGCTCTTTTTTCTTCGCCTTGCGATTAATGGCCTCAAAGATATGAAGGTACCTCATAGTCGTTTCCACATCTTTATGTCCAAGAATTGCCTTAGCTAAAAAGAAATCACCACAAGTTCTACCCACGAATTTAGTTGAAAATGTATGCCTACAACAGTGCTGAGACTTAGATTTGTATTTGCTGCCTAGTTTTGAATAGATCTCTACTAGTTCAGCCCCTAAAGTATTTTTTCTCAGACCATCAAACAGTAGATAGTCTTTTCCATCAGTACCAAATTCTTGTGCATTGAGACGCTCTAACTGAGCGTTAAATCGCTTTGCCAATATGCTGAATACATCTTATCGATGATGGGTACAATGCGACCTACGCCTGATTTAATATTGGATTAGGAGTATTTTAAATAGCAAAAATCTAACTGACGATGATCTCTTGAATTATTCCGAAAAACTCAATCATGCGCTTCGAATACTGCTAGAGTCATTTGTTGATAGCCAAGACAGTATTCTTAATGGGAATCGTGAGTTACGCATAGCCGTTCTAAAAAAGAGGCTATAAAAAGTAGTCGGGTAACCCTAGAACTAATAGCCAAGCCAATCTGCCCAACTTAACCAGTTGGTCTTAAATACTAAATGAGGCGCCTTAGGAATATCTCGCGGCAATTTGCCTGAATCACAAAACTCCTTCCATTGCTTCTTATTTTTCAATTTAAGCCTACGAACAAATTTTCGTGCTTCACTAAATGATCTATATTCCCTCAATCGAGGCGCTATGACCCCTGTCCCCAAAAAGTCTCCAATACCCTTCCATTGATCCTTATAAACTTTTTCTGGCTTTTTTGGAATATTTGGCGGCACCTTGCCCGATCTACAATACTCTCTCCATTGGCTTTGAGATTTTATACCATGTTTTTTAACAAAAGCTTTTGCCTTACTAAATGAAACGAATTGCTTTTTTTGGGTTTGCACGTTCCCCGTGCCAAGAAAGTCCCCCCAACCTTTCCACTCTTCTTTATATGAGAAGGATGGAGTTGACGGGATATCGGAAGGCTTTTGCTCACTTTTAGAGTACTTTCGCCATTCGGTTTCACTTTTAAGTTTGAGGCTCCTAACGAAGCTCCTAGCGTCCTTGAAAGATCTAAACTTTTTTTGCTGAGCTGCAATATTTCCAGTACCAAGAAAATCTCCCCAGCCTTTCCATTCTTTCTTATAAATACGATCTGGTGATTGGGGAATATCTTCAGGCTTCTTCCCCTCTTTGCAGAAACGATACCATTCCTTCGCATTTCCAAGTTTCAATTTTTTTGCAAATGCTCTTGCATTACCAAACGACTGATACTTTCTCAATTGAGGAGCAACGGTCCTCGTGCCAAGAAAGTCACCCATACCTTCCCACTCATTCTTATAGACAATATGTGGATTAGTAGGGATATCTTCAGGTCTCTTATCTGATTTTCTGAACTCCTTCCAATCAGTAGATCCTTTCAGGTTTAAGCTCCTCACAAAAGCTCTTGACTCTTTAAATGGTCGATACTTTCTCAGCCTAGGTGCAATGACATTGGTACCTAAAAAATCACCATACCCCTTCCACTCCTCTTTATAAGTCGTCTCAGGAGCCCTTGGTATATCGTCAGGTAGCTTTCCTGATTTTCTATATTTAAACCACTCTTTCTGCCCACTCAAATTTAGGCTCTGCACGAACTTTCGAGATTCCTCAAATGTTTGAAACACTTTGTTGTAGTTTGCGATATTACCGGTACCTAAAAATTCGCCCCAACCCTTCCATTCCTCACTATATATACGGTCAGGGGATTGAGGTATGTCTTCAGGTTTACCCCCATTGGCACAAAGCCGATACCACTGTTTTGCGCTCTTTAGGCTACAACTAGAGGCAAACTTCTGTGCCCACTTGTATGGCCTCCACTTAACTACTGATTTTGAAATAGCCTGTGAGAACAGGGATTTCTTTAGACCAACTTCAAAACCTGTCAATTCAATGATTTTAGCTTCGGCTAAATTTAGATCTGCAATCGGTGAGGACTTTCTTCTTTTACCTTTGCCATACTTAACCCTCAGGATTTCCTCTTCAATCCTAGAGTCTTGGTCAGCCATAGCTCGGATTACTGTGATCAAGTTCTTAAAAACCCCTGAATCTATCGCATCCTCAACCTCATCCTTATTCTTATGGAATATTGGAACAACTATATATCCTAGTTTTTTACCTGGCGATTTTCTAAGTGCTCGTCCAGTCGCCTGCACAATATCAATCTTAGAGTTTTTAGGGTCACAAAAGTACACCAGGTCGATCGCTGGCACATCCACACCTTCAGTCAAACATCTTGCGTTAGCTACAATCCCCTTTTTTTTCCCTTTAAAGTCATCTAAAACTAATGCTCTTTCATTACTTGATTGCTTTCCGCTCACATGCCAAACATTAGAACGTGGATACATTTCTTGGTGTCGTTCACAAAATTCTTTTGCGGAACTAACTCTTGAATGGAAAGTTAAGGCATGTGTTGCTCCTACTTTTTTCATCACTTTGTCTAGGGCAAAGTTATTTGCTATTTCATCGATCGTAGTGTTTTTGGCAATTTTCCTCTCCTTTATCCATTTTTTTAACTCTTCATCCTCGACACCAACTGCAAGTATTTTATAGTCTGAGAGGAATGCTGGCTTTCTCGCTATAGCATCTCCAAAGTTTAAGGCGAAAAATTCAGGTCCATAATGATCTTCATTACTCATGTCATATAGATAATTATAGGCCTCTTCGTTGTTTTTTATCTTATCAGATACAATTCTAGGTGTAGCCGTCATAAATAAGCGCTTACTGGCTTTGATCTTTTTATCGTCTAGCACTGTGGCAAAGTTAGACAACTTCTCTCCAGCGGTTCTGTGGGCTTCATCACACACAACGAGGTCAAACTTCAACTTAGTATTTTCCATAGCTTTGGCTATTTGAGGGCTACTTTGATAGGTTGAGTACACAACTAAATCGTTTTTCTTACCAAGCAATCCACGTATTTCTAAATGGTCTGTAGTGACTTTAGCCGCTAACTCAGCAACTGATTCTTCGACAGAATCTTTGCCAGCAATATCTGATTCAGAACAAACACAAAAGAATTCAGATCTATTCTTTTCTTGGGCTTTCCAGTCATTTTTAAACTGCCTCAATAAAGACAACGAGGGGACTAGCACTAAGGTCTTTCCTGGCCTTAATTTTTCCTTGATCCAAAGACTCGTCAAAGTCTTCCCAGACCCACATGGGAGAATTAGCTTTCCTCGGTCAAATTTTTTGAATTTAGAAGTTACACTTTTGATTGCTTCACGCTGATGATCCCTTGGCTTAAAAACAATTCTTTGGGGCTTCCTGTTATGAATTGAATCTAGTATTGCTTGAACCTCATCTTGCGCGAGAGAGGCTAGATCAGAATAAGAAAATTGGTGATACTCTTTTTCAGAAGCCTTATTTTTGACAGCCAGAGAAACACCTGATGCGTTTGTAAATAGGATTCTAATATCACTTTTAGTGGAAGCCGCTAACCAACTAGATAAACGACTTCCTGTCCAGGTAAGATTTTTCTTAGATTGGTCATTAGTAAACTTACATTGTAAGGCCGCATATCTTCCATCAACATGCTTTAACAACAAATCAATCCCATGGTCTTTTTTTTCGATATTTAACCTTTTTAAAACTCTAGGATCGACTTTAGACAACAATTTTACTTCTTTATAATCTCTAGAATAAGACCTATTAGTTAGAAAGAAGTGTTTACAAAACACCTCGAAGTATGAACCTGCAGATGTATCAGAATTTGTGTTAAATTTTGCAAGCTGTTCGAATACCTCCTGCCAAGTCTTTGCTCTTTTCGGCCATTTGAACTTTGGTCTGGTCTGATTTCTTGCCACATTCTCTCCCGGACCATTGAAAAACGATAAATACTAATTATTCTTGCTAAAAATTACAACGTATCCACCTTCATGGCGACACCTTTTTCTAAACAAAATATACTAGACAACACTTTGCTTTTCGACCCTAATTTAATTAGCTATATCCCTAGAGGTTGGTCCCAAACCACAGAACCTGAATCTGCTACCTTGCATAAATTTAACTATGTCGGCGGTTGGCCCCTAAAACAGTGAGACTTGCATCTTGAGTACTGGCGCGCCATAACCGCCGGTTAATGATGGGCTTCAACAGTTTTCTACCCTACTTAACGGTAGCCGAGGCGTAACCACCGGAATTTATATGATTGAAGTTGAGACTCTTGGGAGAGCACCTGTTACCTACAACGGAACGGCAGAGCTTTTTTTGAAAAATTCTAAGTGGGAACAAACATAACGCAAGTACTGATCGTTTATATCCTCATGAAGTTTTTTGCTTTCCTATCAAGTAGTTAACAAAACCCGCACAAGACACCAACATGTACTTTGCATCTTCAAAATCCGCCAAATTCTCCCCAAAACCTAGTGAATGACGAATTCCGTTGGCATCGCTTGTGTAACCATATAGCGCACTAAATCCCCTTTTCATGGCTGGGTGTAGTTTATCCATTTCAGCTAGCAAATCCCCTAAAGTCGCCTTAGGATTGTCAGTTAGTATTCGGCAAAGGGCTTCAACAGCACTTATTGATTCCTTTATAGAGTTTCGATAATCTGGATTCTGTCGATCAGATAGTTTGCCTAAACTGGTTTTAATATGTTCTGAGACGTTGCCAAATTGGCTGGAAATATTTGTGGCACTTTCTATTGTCGATATTTCGATATCATCTGTTATAGGGGTAATAGAGCATTTTACAAATCTGTATCCTGAAAGTTCGCGTTCTAAAATTTGATTGCAAGCAGATATAAAACGCTCTTTTTTATTGTGGCTACACCGTTGAGCAATAAACTCGGTGAAATCATAAATTTCCCACCAGTTGGATTTAAAATAAAACTCTTTTATTTCCTTAACAGTATCCCCCCAGTTCCACGGGATTGTATCGGATTGCGTTTTAAAAAAATCTTCCCAAAGATCTTTAACCAGAGCACTGACATCATCATCCGGTATTGAAAATCCACCTTGCACTTTAGTACATGATAAAAAGTATTTATGAATTTGATTCCAAAGCCCATTTGCGAGATCAGCATCAATGTCATCTTTCTGAATTTCAAACTTTATAGGCTTATGACCATACCGTTCAGAAAATCGCGCCACAACTTCTCCTCTGTAAAATTGGTAAATTTTAGACTAGCAGTAAATTCAATATTCATAGAC
>JAGRAG010000011.1 GCA_020435025.1 Bdellovibrionales bacterium
AAGAAATTTAAATGTGAAGCGTATATTCTTACAAAAGAAGAGGGTGGTCGACACACTCCATTTTTTAACGGATATCGACCACAGTTTTATTTCCGTACAACTGATATCACTGGTGTAACGACTCTTAAAGAGGGTACTGAAATGGTTATGCCTGGTGACCGTGTGGAAATGATTGTTGAGTTAATTGGTAGCATTGCGATGGAAAAAGAGCTTCGTTTTGCGATTCGTGAAGGTGGTCGTACCGTTGGTGCGGGCGTTGTTACGGAAATCGTTGAATAAAGTTCTACATTTCTTAAGAAATGTGACGACGATAAGGAGATCTCAAGGGATCTCCTTGTGTCGTATGTGTTTATGGAGGGCAGTAGCTCTAATTGGTAGAGCATCGGACTCCAAATCCGAGTGTTGGGGGTTCGAATCCCTCCTGCCCTGCCACTTTTTAAAGGTTAGCCATGGATAAAGAACTGAATAAAAAAATAATTACTGTCTCATTCGCGGCTGCAGCGGCTTTAACAGCTGTTGTGATTCGAGTTTTAATGCAAACAACAGCGGCTAGTTTTGGAGCTGTTCAGCGTCTTTGGGCACAAGAGTGGTTTCAGCACGGTATTCCTGTCGCTATTGCTTTAGTGTTATTCTTTTTTCTTCAGTTTAATAAGAAAATATTAGTATGGGCTGATGAAGTGGTTTCGGAGCTTTTGAAGGTTGTTTGGCCTTCTCGAAAAGATACAACTGCGATGACCATTGTTACTTGTGTGATGTTGATGATCTCAGCTTCTTTGCTTTTTGTCTTCGATATCGTTTCTCGCAATATCACGCAGATGTTATTTGCTTTAGGTAGGATGGTGAGTTGATGGGTGAAAAAACGACAGATATGAAGTGGTATATCGTTAATACTCACACAGGATGTGAAGCAACGGCTAAAGCCTCTATTGAAGACCGTACCAAACGCATGAATATGGAATCTTATATTGGTGAGATCCTTATTCCTCAAGAAGATGTCGTGCAGTTGGTAAAAGGAAAAAAGCAAACACGCTCTCGAAAGTTTTTTCCAGGATATATGTTTGTACAAATGACTCTAACAGATGCCTCTTGGCATCTCGTTAAAGAAGCTTCTAAAGTGAGTGGTTTTGTAAGTGTGGCTGGAAAGCCAGCCCCGGTTCCAGAAGATGAGGTCATGAAGGTGACTCGTCAGATGGAAACCGGCGCGGAGAGACCTAAGCCAAAAGCTAACTTCACCATGGGTGAAAGTGTTGTTGTTATTGATGGTCCTTTCAACAATTTTAATGGAACTGTTGAAGAGATTAATGAGGAGAAAGGAAAGGTTAAAGTACTTGTGAGTATTTTTGGCCGGCCGACTCCTGTGGAATTGGATTTTATTCAGGTCGAAAAGGCCTGATTTTGTGAACTATTAATTACCATGCTAGGAGTGGGAAAATGGCAAAGAAAATAACTGGCCAGATCAAGTTACAGATACCGGCAGGGAAAGCGAATCCAGCGCCTCCCGTTGGACCGGCACTCGGGCAGCATGGGGTTAACATCATGGATTTCTGTAAGCAGTTTAATGCGAAAACACAGGGAATAGGAGAAACTATTATTCCTGTGATCATTACTGTTTATCAGGATAGATCTTTTACGTTCATCACTAAGACTCCTCCTACTTCGGTGCTGCTCAAGCAAGCTATGAAGTTGAAAAGTGGATCTAAGATGCCGCAAAAAGATAAAGTGGGAACAGTCTCAATGCAGCAAATCACTGAGATTGCAGAAACCAAGATGCCGGACCTCAACTGCTTGGATTTAGAAAAAGCGAAGTCGCAAGTGATTGGGACTGCAAGATCGATGGGACTTAATGTTCCTGAGTTAGGTGGTAACTAATGGCTAAAGTAGGAAAAAGATTAAAAGTAGGTCGAGAAGCTATAGAGAAGCATAAAAGATACTCTGTTGATGAAGCTATTCAGTTAGCCATCAATTCGGCAACTGCAAAATTTGATGAGTCTATTGATGTAAACGTTCGTTTGGGTGTCGATCCAAAGCAATCCGATCAACAGGTTCGCGGAGCCGTTTCTCTTCCTCATGGGTTAGGGAAAGAAGTTCGTGTTGTTGTTTTTGCTAAAGGACCTAAAGAGGCTGAAGCTAAAGAAGCTGGGGCAGATTATGTAGGTGGAGATGACCTTGTTGATAAGATCAAAGAAGGTTGGTTGGATTTCGATCGTTGTTTAGCAACCCCTGATATGATGGCGACGGTTGCCAAAGTTGCGCGCGTTCTTGGTCCTCGAGGATTGATGCCAAACCCTAAAGTTGGAACAGTGACGATGAACGTTGGTGAAGCGGTTGCTTCGGAAAAGAAGGGGAAGTTGGCATTCCGAGTTGAGAAGGCTGGGATTGTTCATGTTTCTATTGGTCGTAAATCAATGGGAGCAGAAAAAATTAAAGACAACTTTTTGACTTTAATTGGAGCATTGATGAAAGCAAAGCCAGCTTCGAGCAAAGGTGTGTATTTGCAAGGAATTGGTGTTGGTTCGACTATGGGGCCTGGCGTCAAAGTAGATGTGGCCAACACGCAGAATTTAGTGAAGTAATATTAACCACGCAGTCAGAGATAGCAGGTGCTTTTTAAAGCTTAAAGAAAGAATCGCCCGCTGAGACAGAAAAAGAATGTGGCCACGGAAAAGGTGACCTTTTCAATTCTCCTGAACTGCTTAACCGGATGGAGGTAGATCTAGTATGATTACTCGAGCGCAAAAAGCTGAGCAGATCGCTTCTATTTCAGAAAGATTAGGAAGAGCTAATGCAGCTTTTCTTGTCGACTTTAAAGGGATGAATGTTGAAGAGGTCACAACTCTTCGAAAAAATCTCACGCAAGTTGATTCTGAAATGAAAGTGGTTCGCAATACGCTAGCGAAACGGGCATTAATGGATCACCCAGAGATGGAAAGTGCCATTGCGTCTGAATTTGTAGGAACGAATGCATTCGTTTTTGCTTATGGCGATGCAAGTGCGGCGGCTAAGGCTTTATCCACGTTCTCTAAAGATGTCGAAGAGCTCGTCATCAAAACGGGAGTGATGGAAGGAAAGGCTTTAGGTGAAGCAGGGGTCAAGTATTTAGCGACCCTACCTGGCAAAGATGAGCTCCGTGCGAAATTATTGGGAACTATGGCTGCGCCAATGTCTCAATTCGTACGTGTTCTTAATGCTGTCCCTGGTGGATTTTTGACATGTCTAAGTGCTTACAAAGATAAGCAAAGCTAAAAGGAAGAGTTGTTTTAATTTTTTTAATTTTAAATATTTTGGAGAATAAAATGTCTGTAAATAAAGAACAAGTTGTTGAATTTTTATCAAATATGCCTGTGATCGAGCTGGCGGAAATGATTAGTGAATTAGAAGAAAAGTGGGGCGTGAGTGCTGCAGCTCCTGTTGCTGTTGCTGCTGTTGGTGCGGCTCCTGATGCCGGTGGTGCTGCTGAGAAAACAGAATTTGACGTTATTTTAGCTTCTGCTGGTTCTTCTAAAATCAACGTGATCAAAGAAGTTCGTGGTTTAACTGGGTTGGGCCTTAAAGAGGCCAAAGAGATCGTTGATTCCGCGCCAAAACCTTTAAAAGAAGGTGTTTCTAAAGAAGAAGCTGAAAAGTTAAAAGCTGCTTTAGAAGCTGCTGGTGCAACGGTTGAACTTAAGTAAGTTCTAACTGTATAATATTCGTCACGTTTTTTAAGCGATGAGAGTTTGTTTTTGACTCTCATCGTTAATTTGATTTAGGCCATCGCACATAAGGAGAGGGAATGGACCAAACTCCAGTAACTGCCTCTAATATTAGACTTCGACGTAATTACGCAAAATCTAAAAAGTATTCTGAAATTCCAAACTTAATAGAACTTCAAAAGAAGTCTTTTGAAGCGTTCTTGCTAAGAGACATGGATCCTGACCGTCGTAACGACGAAGGGCTCAACGGTGTCTTTAAGTCGGTGTTTCCAATTAACGACTTCAATAATACAGCTAGTTTAGAATTCGTTAGTTACACTCTTGAACCACCCAAATATGATGTGGAAGAGTGTCGCCAAAGAGGAATGACATATGCAGCTCCAGTGAAAGTCACTCTCAGACTGATTGTCTTTGATGTAGATGAAGAAACGGAAGCGAGAAGCATTCGAGACGTTAAAGAGCAAGAAGTTTATCTAGGTGAGATTCCTCTTATGACTTTTAATGGTTCTTTTATCATTAATGGTACTGAGCGAGTGGTGGTGAGTCAGTTGCACCGATCTCCTGGTGTATTTTTTGATCATGACGGTGGAAAAGGGAGTACGACTGGAAAGTTGATTTATTCGGCTCGCGTGATTCCTTATCGTGGATCTTGGTTGGATTTTGAATTTGACCAAAAAGATCTACTTTATGTGCGAATTGATCGTCGACGCAAATTTCCTGCCACGATTTTACTGAAAGCTCTAGGCTATACGACGGAAGAGCTACTTGATTATTTTTACGATATCGACAACGTTCGTTTATCGAAAGATGGAAAGTTTTTTCGAGATTTAGACATTGAACGACTCTCTGGTCAAAAAGCACTTGTAGATATTATTGATCCCAAATCGGGAGAAGAGCTCGTTAAAGCCGGTCGTCGAATCACGAGAGCAGTTGTTAAAAAGGTCCATGCCGCAGAAATCACTGAAGTAGAAATTGATAAAGAGGGGCTAGTTGGCAAAGTCGTTGCGAAACCTCTTATTGATGAAAGCACAGGCGAGATCATTGCTGATTGTAATGCAGAATTAACGTTAGAAATGATTGATGCGGCCATTGGTGCAGGCATTTCTGAGTTTAATCTTATTTTCTTTGATGGTTTGGCTGTTGGTCCTTTTTTAAGAAACACTTTATTGGTCGACAAGGTGTTTAGCAAAGAGGAATCTTTGCTAGAAATATATAAAAGACTTCGTCCTGGCGAGCCGCCGACCGAAGAAGCGGCACTTGCGTTTTTCAACCGACTTTTCTTTGATCCTGAGACTTATGATCTCAGTGAAGTGGGTCGTTTAAAGATCAATCATAGATTTAAAATCTCTTTCGAGGATTGCCCTGTAGAGCATAGAACGCTTACGAATATCGATATTATGAGTGTGGCTAAGACACTGATTAACTTGAAAAATGGTCAAGGAAAAACAGATGACATTGATCATTTGGGCAATCGTCGTGTTCGCTCTGTAGGAGAGCTATTGGAGAATCAATATCGAATTGGTTTGGTTCGTATGGAGCGAGCGATCCGTGAGAGAATGAGCCTGCAGGACGTCGAGACAATGATGCCTCATGACTTAGTGAATGCGAAACCTGTAAACGCCGTCGTAAAGGAGTTCTTTGGAAGTTCGCAGTTATCTCAGTTTATGGACCAGACGAATCCTCTTTCCGAGATCACTCACAAACGTCGTTTGTCGGCTCTTGGTCCGGGTGGTTTGACAAGGGATCGTGCGGGATTTGAAGTACGAGACGTACACCCCACTCACTATGGGCGAATCTGTCCTATCGAAACACCGGAGGGCCCAAACATTGGATTGATTGCCTCGTTGGCGACTTACGCTCGTATTAACAAATATGGGTTTATCGAAACCCCTTATCGTTCAGTTGCAGAGTGTGTGGTTAATAAAGACATTCAATATCTTTCTGCCCTTGAAGAGGGTGGACACTTTATTGCGCAAGCAGGTCGAGTTAAAGATGTTGATAAAATTGAGTCCGAGACAGTAACTGTCCGTATTGATGGTGAGTACGAAACAGTTAATAAAGAAAAAGTTTCCTTGATGGACGTTTCTCCATCACAGTTGGTTTCGATTGCAGCGTCATTAATTCCGTTCCTTGAGCATGATGATGCCAACCGTGCCTTGATGGGATCGAACATGCAACGGCAGGCTGTTCCACTTTTGCGTTCAAAAGCGCCTCTTGTTGGAACTGGAATTGAATCCCTTGTTGCGCGAGATTCCGGAACAAGCTTGGTTTGTCAAAATCCTGGAGTGATTGAACAGGTGGATGCAGAGCGTATCGTTGTTCGTCGTTTTGGTAAGGGGGATGTTCTTGGTGCTAACGTCGATATCTATAATCTCACTAAGTTTCAACGGACGAATCAAAATACCTGCTTTACACAAAGACCGATTGTTAAAGTCGGAGATAAGGTCTCTAAAGGGGATGTGATAGCTGATGGCCCTTCTACTGAGTATGGTGAGTTAGCTCTTGGCCAAAACGTATTGGTCGCGTTTACTCCTTGGCAGGGATACAATTTTGAGGATTCCATTCTTATTAATGAAAGACTGATTCGTGACGATGTATACACGTCTATCCACATTGAAGAATTTGAATGTGTGGCTCGAGATACGAAATTAGGAAAAGAAGAGATCACTCGCGATATTGCTAACGTTGGTGAAGCGGCTCTAATGGATCTTGATAGCAGTGGTATCATTCGCATAGGTGCGGAAGTGACTCCCGGTGATATTCTTGTTGGGAAAGTAACTCCGAAGGGTGAAACACAGTTGTCTCCTGAAGAAAAGCTATTACGAGCGATTTTCGGCGAAAAAGCTGGCGATGTTCGTGATACTTCATTAAGAGTACCATCAGGTGTTTACGGAACGGTCATTGATGCTCAAGTTTATAGTCGTGATGGTGGTGATCGCGATGAGCGTATGCAGTCAATTATTGATGAGAAACGTAAGAAAATTGAAAAAGATCAAGGCGTTGAACAAAACGTTATCCGAAACAATGCTTTAGATAAATTGAAAGCCATTCTCGTTGGTCAAACGACGACAGGAGTTCTTTTAAGTGAAGACGGCTCTGAAAAACTGCTTTCAAAAGGGCAAGTTATTGAAGAGTCGGACCTTGAAACGATTCCTTTTGAACTCTTAGCTTACATTCCGTTAGAAACGGAGTTGGAGTATCAGGTCACGCGTATTATCGACTTTGCTCGAAACCAGTTAGATGCAGTGAAAATGGTTTTCAGTGAAAAGTTAGATCGTTTGACGAAAGGAGATGATTTACCTCCGGGTGTCATCAAAATGGTTAAGGTCTATGTTGCCATTAAGCGCAAGTTACAGGTGGGTGATAAGTTTGCTGGCCGTCATGGAAACAAAGGTGTGATTTCAAGAATTCTTCCCTCCGAAGATATGCCTTATATGGCAGACGGACGCCCTGTTGATATGGTTTTAAATCCACTTGGGGTTCCTTCTCGTATGAATATTGGACAGGTTCTTGAGATTCATCTTGGGTGGGCAGCTCACAATCTAGGTAAACAAATTGAAAAAGCCCTTGAGAAGTACAACTCAGATAGCCTTCGAACGACTTTGAAAGAAGCTTACGGTGATGACACCATCACTCAACAGATCGACTCTGCCGATGATGCTTCTGTGAAGCGTATGGCTGAGTGTACGAAAGATGGAATTCATGTGGCGACTCCTGTTTTTGATGGAGCGTCTGAGAAAGATATCCATGAGCTTTTAAATAAATGTGCTCTTGATACACGTGCTCAAACAATATTGTTTGATGGACGTACTGGCGAGCCGTTTGAAAATGAAGTGACTGTTGGAATTATGTATATGTTAAAACTTCATCACTTAGTGGAAGAAAAGATCCACGCTCGGTCGATTGGCCCTTACTCGCTGGTTTCTCAGCAACCGCTTGGTGGTAAGGCTCAGTTTGGTGGCCAGAGATTAGGAGAGATGGAGGTTTGGGCAATCGAGGCATACGGTGCGGCTTATTCGCTTCAAGAGTTCCTTACTGTTAAATCGGACGATGTGGCCGGTCGAACAAGAATGTATGAGAGCATTGTCAAAGGCGAAAACGTCTTAGAGCCAGGTCTTCCTGAGTCCTTCAACGTTTTAGTTAAAGAATTGCAAAGTTTGGCATTGAATGTGGAACTTGTAGAGTCGGATATTCTTACTGAAGATCCAAATAGCTCTGTTCCAGAACCACCAATGTTAGAGCAATAATAAAGGAGAGTTAGGTTGAAAGATTTATTAAACTTTTTCGATAAGCCCAAAGATCCGTTATCCTTCAATGCAGTAAGGGTAAGCTTAGCTTCTCCGGAAATGATCCGTAATTGGTCACATGGTGAAGTTAAAAAGCCGGAGACGATTAACTATCGTACTTTTAAACCAGAACGTGACGGTTTGTTCTGTGCAAAGATTTTCGGTCCGGTAAAGGATTACGAATGCCTCTGTGGTAAATATAAGAGAATGAAATATCGCGGTGTTGTCTGCGAAAAATGTGGTGTTGAAGTTACGCAATCTAAAGTGCGACGAGAAAGAATGGGGCACATCGAGCTCGCAACTCCTGTGGCTCATATTTGGTTTCTTCGTTCGTTACCAAGTCGTATTGGAAACTTGTTAGATCTCTCGTTAAAAGATGTTGAACGAGTGCTATATTGTGAGGCTTACGCTGTAACTGACCCTATGGAAACAACATTGGTAGAGGGACAGATTCTCAGTGAAGAGGCCTATCAGGCAGCTCGTGATGAGTATGGTCCCAACTTCAAAGCAGGATTAGGTGGAGAAGCTGTTTTAGAGCTTCTTAAAAAGGTGGATGTAGAGTATCTGTCCGCGACGATTCGCGAAGAGCTTAAAGAAACAAAATCTGAGGCAAACATTAAGAAGCTTTCTAAGCGACTTAAAGTTGTTGAAGCGATTAAAAGTTCGATCAACAAAGCTGAGTGGATGATGTTAGAGGCCCTTCCAGTCATTCCTCCAGATTTACGACCATTGGTTCCTCTTGATGGGGGAAGGTTTGCGACTTCGGATCTCAACGATCTTTATCGTCGTGTGATCAATCGTAATAATCGTTTAAAGCGACTTGCAGAATTGAATGCGCCAGAAATTATTATTCGTAACGAGAAACGCATGCTTCAAGAGGCATGTGATGCTTTGTTAGATAATGGCCGTCGAGGTAAGACCTTTACAGGTCCAAATAAACGTCCACTTCGTTCATTAAGTGATATGCTTAAAGGAAAGCAGGGTCGTTTCCGTCAGAACCTTTTAGGAAAACGAGTAGATTACTCGGGTCGTTCGGTGATTATCGTTGGGCCGAATTTGCGTCTCCATCAGTGTGGTCTTCCTAAAAAGATGGCGTTGGAGCTTTTTAAACCTTTTGTATATAACAAGCTAGAAGAGCGTGGATATGCGACGACCATTAAACAAGCAAAGAAGCTTGTTGAAATGGAAACAGTCGAAGTTTGGGACATTCTTTCAGAGGTCGTGAAAGAGCATCCTGTTTTACTAAACAGAGCTCCGACTCTACATAGATTAGGTATTCAAGCATTCGAGCCAGTTCTTCATGAAGGAAAAGCGATTCGGCTCCACCCGCTTGTGTGTACAGCATTTAATGCCGACTTTGATGGTGACCAAATGGCNNATGGGTGCCGAGGCGTTTTTCGATATCCTTAATAATATGGATTTGGAACAACTCTCACGCGATTTATGGCGCGAAGTCAGGACAACTCGCTCCAAGCAAGCTGCCAAACGTGCAACCAAACGGCTGCAGGTGGTTGAAGCCTTGCGTGCCAGTGGTAATCGTCCTGAATGGATGATTCTAACCGTTTTACCAGTGATTCCCCCTGATTTGCGTCCAATGGTGCAGCTAGATGGTGGTCGCTTTGCAACATCTGACCTCAATGATCTTTATCGTCGTGTAATCAACCGCAACAACCGCCTGAAACGTCTTTTGGAGCTTGGTGCGCCTGATGTCATCGTGCGTAATGAAAAACGCATGTTGCAAGAGGCGGTTGATAGTTTAATTGATAACAGCCAACGTGGTAAAGCGTTGAGCCGCCGTGGTCGTCGTGAGCTTAAATCATTATCTGATATGCTCAAAGGGAAGAAAGGTCGTTTCCGTCGCAATTTGCTTGGTAAACGTGTTGATTATTCCGGACGATCTGTCATTGTGGTTGGGCCTAAATTGAAAATGGGCGAATGTGGCCTGCCCAAAATTATGGGTTTGGAATTGTTCCGCCCCTTTGTCATTAGCAAGCTGATCCATTATGGTTATGCCAGTAATGTCAAAGGTGCCAAACGATTCATTGAACGCCAGCCACCAGAAGTTTGGGAAGTGTTGGAAGAGGTGATTCAGGGACGGCCGATCCTTCTCAATCGTGCCCCCACATTGCATCGCCTGGGCATTCAAGCCTTTATGCCGAAATTGGTCGAAGGTAAAGCGATTCAATTACATCCGCTGGTTTGTGCCGCGTTTAATGCTGACTTTGATGGTGACCAAATGGCTGTTCACGTTCCTCTTTCTATTGAGGCACAGGTGGAAGCTCGTGTTTTAATGATGTCTACAAATAACATTCTCAGCCCGGCGAATGGTCGTCCTATTATAAATCCCACTCAAGATATCGTTTTGGGTATGTATTGGATGACGAGAATCAGAGTGGGAGCGAAGGGCACTGGAAAGATATTTAGCAGTGTTCAACAGCTTCGTTATGCCTATGATAGCGGACTTGTTGATTTGCAGGCTGCTGTAAAGGTGCGTATTCAAGGTAAGTTGCGTGATACGAGTGTTGGTAGAGCCATTCTAAGTGATATTGTTCCGCGTGAGGTTGATTTTGATAAAGTCAACCGTATCATGACGAAAAAAGAATTAGCCAACCTGATCGATACCACATTCCGCGTAGCCGGAGTGAAAGCTACTGTCTTGTTGGCTGATGCGGTTATGCGCACGGGATTTGAACACTCTACCAAGGCGGGAATATCTATTTGTCTAGATGATATGATCATCCCTGATGCTAAGAAAGAATTGATTTTGGCAGCAGAAAAGCAAGTTGCAGAGATTCGCCAGCAGTATGACGAAGGTTTGATCACTGATGGTGAGCGATACAACAAGGTTGTGGATATTTGGGCACAGACGGGTGATAAAGTGGCCCGAAATATGATGCAAGAGATTGAGCTTCAAGATTTTGTCAGTATTAAAGGGGAGAGTGTTCGCGATGCGAGTTTCAACTCCATTTTCATTATGGCGGACTCGGGAGCCCGAGGTTCTGCAGCTCAGATTCGTCAGTTAGCTGGTATGCGAGGTTTGATGGCGAAACCTTCTGGTGAAATTATCGAGACTCCTATCACAGCGAACTTCCGTGAAGGTTTGTCGGTTCTTCAGTACTTTATTTCAACACATGGAGCGCGAAAAGGTCTAGCGGATACAGCTCTAAAAACGGCAAACTCTGGTTACTTAACTCGACGCCTTGTTGATGTGGCTCAGGATGTGATTGTTGCAGAATTGGATTGTGGAACTAAAGATGGGATGGATGTGACCCCACTTTTAGAAGGTGGAGAGGTGATTCAACCTTTAGGTGATCGTATTTTAGGTCGAACGACGTTGGAAGATGTTGTTGATCCTTATTCTGAAGAGGTGCTTGTTCGTGCCGGACAAGAAATCACAGAAGACTTGGTAAAAGTCATCGAAGATGCTGGTATTGAGGGTGTGAAAATTCGTTCAGCCCTCACTTGCCGAAGTCGACGTGGAGTCTGTGTAAAATGTTACGGTCGTGACTTGTCACGTGGTAACATTGTTAACCTAGGAGAGGCGGTTGGAATTATTGCTGCTCAGTCCATTGGTGAACCTGGTACACAGTTGACAATGAGAACATTCCACTTAGGTGGTACAGCATCTCGTGCTGTTGAGCAGTCAGTTCATACAACTCGTCATGAGGGTGTGATTAAGTTTCATGACGTTCATGCTGTTCAGAACCGCGAAGGAAAACTCACTGTAATCAGTAGAAATGGTGAAATCGCCATTTGCGATGCTGGTGGCCGTGAAAGAGAGAGATTCAAGTTAGTTTACGGGTCTGTGATTAATGTTAAAGAAGGTGACGAAGTTGAACGCGGAACCAACATTGTTGAGTGGGATCCTTATGCTAATCCTATCATTGCCGATATGGATGCAAAGGTTATCTACACGGACCTTGAAGAAGGGATCACGATGTCAGAGCAGGTGGATCCTGTTACAGGGTTCTCAACGAAAGTTATCATTGAAGGTAAAACTGATGGTGGTAAACCAACGGTGAATCTCGTAGATAGATCCACTCGTGAGTCACTTATGCTTCCAGGGCGAGACATTCCTGCTAGGTACGTTATGCCTGTGGGAGCTCAATTGCTCGTTGCTGACAATCAAGATGTTCAAGCTGGTGATGTGATTGCGAAAATCCACCGCGAGACAACAAAAACTCGCGATATCACAGGTGGTTTGCCTCGTGTTGCTGAGCTGTTTGAAGCGAGAAAACCAAAAGAGTCGGCAATTATTTCAGAAATCGATGGTTATGTGACTTTCGGGCAAGACATCAAAGGAAAGCAGCGAGTGATTGTGACTCCGGAAATTGGAGAACAGCGTGAGTACTTAATTCCAAAAGGGAAGCATGTTGCTGTTCGAGAAGGGGAGTTTATCAAAGCTGGTGAGGCCTTGATGGACGGAGCGACAAGTCCTCATGATATTTTACGAGTTCTTGGTGATAAAGAGTTAGCATCTTATCTTGTCAATGAGGTTCAGGAGGTTTATCGACTTCAAGGGGTGAGTATCAACGACAAGCATATTGAAGTTATTGTTCGCCAGATGTTGAGAAAAGTGGAAATTCTTGATCCAGGTGATACTCACTTTATTACTGGAGCTAATGTCGATAAGTACATCTACGAAGAAGTTAACGAAAAGGTTATGGCAGAAGGTGGACAACCATCGACAGCGGAGCCTTTGTTGTTAGGTATTACAAAAGTATCTTTGAATACAGAGAGCTGGATTTCGGCGGCGTCATTCCAAGAGACTACGAAAGTTCTTACGGAAGCTGCTATCAATTCGAAGTCGGATACTTTGTCTGGTCTGAAGGAAAATATTATCATGGGTCGATTGATTCCTGCAGGAACAGGAGTTCCAAGTTACAAGCGTTGGAAAGTCTGTGTGGATGAAATAGAGGCTGAACTGCCCTCTATGTTGCCGGGCGGAATGGGTGCATCCCATACGGCTACGACAGGGTATCAAGTATAAAAGGTTGGAGTGAATCTAAGGGAAGACAGGTTCTTCCTTTAGATTCTAAGCAGGGAGTGCTGATCCAACTAAATTACAGGATGTCATAGTAATTCTAAATATTTATAAGCTATTGGTGAAGGGAGTTTCGGTGTGATTTCTTCTTATAGCCAGAGTTGAGTGGCTGGTAAATTCTGGAATTCAAATAAGTAATTGGTTGACGATTTAGGTCAAAAGGCGTTAGGGTGCCGAGATTCGTGCAGTCTTTAAGTGATTTGACTTAAACGTTGTTTTTAAAACGCCCAGTAGGTGGGCATTTGGTAGGTAAAAGAGGATTCAATGCCAACTATTAACCAGCTAATCCGTAGTGAACGGAAAATACTGAAAGAAAAATCCAAATCACCCGCTCTCACAAGCTGTCCGCAGCGACGAGGAGTTTGTACTCGTGTTTTTACGACGACTCCGAAAAAGCCAAACTCGGCTCTTCGTAAGGTAGCGCGTGTTCGTTTATCAAACGGGTTTGAAGTGAACTCTTATATTGGTGGTATTGGCCACAACCTTCAGGAGCACAGTGTGGTTCTTATTCGCGGAGGTCGTGTGAAAGATCTTCCTGGAGTTCGTTACCATATTGTTCGTGGTGTACTTGATACTCAAGGTGTGAATGGAAGAATTCGTGGGCGTTCAAAGTATGGAACGAAGAGACCTAAAAAGTAAGGGATAAATAGATATGTCACGTCGTAGTCGTAGTTTTAAAAGAGAAGTATCACCTGATCCAATTTATAATGATGTAACGGTTGCTCGTTTTGTGAATAAAGTGATGAAGGGTGGAAAAAAGGGAACTGCTCAACGTATAGTTTACGGTGCCTTTGATATTTTAAAAGATAGAGAAAAGGCTGAGGAGCCGTTAACCATTTTTAAAAAAGCTGTTGAGAATTGTAAGCCTTCTTTAGAAGTCCGTTCTCGTCGAGTCGGTGGAGCCACTTATCAGGTTCCTGTTGATGTTCGTCCGAGTCGTCGGTTAGCTCTTTCGATGCGTTGGTTGATTACTTATTCTAGAACTCGTGGTGAAAAGAATATGTCTCAACGTTTAGCAAACGAATTGTTGGATGCTTATAATAACAGAGGAAACTCTATTAAAAAGAAAGAAGATGTTCATAGAATGGCTGAAGCCAATAAGGCATTTTCACACTATAACTGGTAAGTTTTATTATCAGAGAAAGCATGAAGGGCGACTTACAAGTCGCCTTTTTTGTTTTATAGATTATGGATAGAGTGCCTGCCTCGTTTAAAGAGGGTATTGCTTGCAAAAAATAGTGAGAAGAGTACTATCCATCAAACTGTAATAGTAAGTGTTGTGGGATGATATGAGCAGCAAAAGTTCTAGTGATGATGAAAGTTTAGATAGGACCCGTAATATCGGCATTATGGCGCATATTGATGCCGGAAAAACAACGACGACGGAACGCATTTTATATTACACTGGAAAAAGTCATAAAATTGGAGAGGTTCATGACGGTGATACCGTTATGGATTGGATGGAGCAAGAGCAGGAACGAGGTATTACTATAACCGCTGCCGCGACCACCTGCCACTGGAAAGACTGTCGTATTAATATTATAGATACTCCTGGGCATGTCGATTTTACTATTGAAGTAGAACGTTCATTGAGAGTTCTTGATGGAGCCATAGCCGTCTTTGATTCCGTAAGTGGCGTAGAACCGCAAAGTGAAACTGTTTGGAGACAAGCAAATCGCTATCATGTTCCTAGAATTTGTTTTTTAAATAAATTAGATCGAGTTGGTGCCAGCTTTGAGGGAAGTATCGAGTCTATTAGGGAGAGGCTTCAAGGCAACCCTGTGGCTGTTCAGTACCCCCTTGGAATAGAAGGTTCGCTACGAGGGGTGATTGATCTTATAGAGATGAAAGCTATTGTCTGGAACGATGACAGCTTAGGGGCTGAATTTTCCTATGAGGAGATTCCCTCTGAGTATGTAGAAACCGCTCAGAAATATCGAGAAGTTCTAGTTGAGAAAGTCGCTGAAATGAACGATCGACTTATGGAAAAGTATTTTGATGCGGGTGACTTAACGGGTGAGGAGATTATAGAAGGGCTTCGCGAGGGGACTTTAAAATTGTTATTACAGCCGGTCCTATGTGGTTCTGCTTTTAAAAACAAGGGAGTTCAGCCTTTGCTGGATGCGATCCTTCGTTATTTACCGAGCCCCTTAGACGTGGCTGCGGCGATGGGATGTGATCCGGAAGATGAAGCTACTGAAATTTTGTGTCCCACTTCTGACGATGAGAGTACAGTTGCGTTGGCTTTCAAGATCGCTTCTGATCCCTTTGCAGGTTCTTTAGCGTTCGTTCGCGTCTATTCAGGAATTGTTAAAAAGGGAACGCAGTTGTTAAATCCTCGTACTGGTAAAAAAGAGAGAATTCAAAAACTGGTTAAGATGCATGCGAATTCTCGGTCTGAAGTCGATGAACTTCATGCCGGAGATATTGGCGCAGTGGTTGGTCTAAAATTCACAGCAACTGGGGATACCTTGTGTGAAACTCGACGACCTGTCGTTCTGGAGTCTATTACGTTTCCGGAGCCGGTGATCTCTGTAGCCATCGAAGCGAAATCCACCGCTGATCAATCGAAGATGGATGAGGCCTTAGACAAGCTTCAAAAAGAAGATCCTTCGTGCAATGTTCGTACGGATTCAGAAACTGGACAGAAATTGCTTTCGGGAATGGGAGAGCTCCACCTAGAAATTCTAGTGGATCGTATGTTACGTGAGTTTAAGGTGAATGCCAATGTGGGTTCTCCAATGGTTTCCTATAGAGAAACAATCTCAAAAGAGGGAACGGGAACGGGAACTTTTGAGCGTGAGATTGCTGGTAAGCATCAGTTCGCGAAAGTGACCTTAAAAGTTTCGCCTTTGACTCGAGGAGAAGGTTTTCAATTTGTTGGTGCTGTAGACGAATCTAAGGGTATGACGAAGGCTTTACTTGCTTCAATCGAGCAAGGATCAAAGGAGGGTATGGAAGTCGGCGTGCTTGGTGGATATCAACTTATGGATATTAAGGTTGAATTGAAAGGTTATGAAGTTAAGCCTGAGGAGGCCACCGATATGGCCTTTAAGGTGGCCACAACGTTTGCTTTTCGCGAAGCTATTAAGAGCACCACATCTGTTCTTTTAGAACCTATGTTTAAGGTTGAAGTTGTGACTCCTGAAGAGTTTATGGGAAATGTAGTTGGCGATCTTAATGCGCGCAGAGGAAAAGTTCACAATATGGCACCAAGGAGTGGAATGCAGGTCATTGATGCTTCTGCGCCTTTGAAATCTCTATTCGGTTATGCAACCGAACTTCGTTCTTTTTCTCAAGGTCGGGCGACGTTTAGCATGGAGTTTGAGGAATATGCGGAGTTGCCTCCTAAAGTTCAAGCAGAGGTTTTGGCGGAAATAGGGCGATAGATTTATTTTTCAAAAATCATTAACTCATCCAAAATGTAGGGTTCAGTTAATGATTTTTAGATTATTTATGACGTTTTGAGTCGCATGTTAGAATTGGAGGCAGGTGTTGTCGTGGCTGTTGCTTTCAGGATGTTGACGTAAAAATTTCAAAAAATCAAGGTCGTGTATATTGATTGGGCTCGGCCGATTTTGTATTCGAACG